>NZ_RCNW01000491.1:0-2398 GCF_004307605.1 Pseudomonas sp. Sample_24 | reverse complement strand
GGTTGTCTTTGACGTGGTCGAACTGGCTGGTGTTGAAGTTCAGCCGGTTCGCCGCCGCGTCGTAGCGGAACTCTTCGCTGTCGATCAACTGCCCCGTGTCGCGGCTGTGTAACTGGCCGTTGGCTTTGTATTGGTACTTGATCTCGCCGCGCAGTTTGTCGAGGGTGCGGGTCAGTTCGCCAGCCGGGTCGTACTGGTGACGGCGGTGGATCGGGTTGTAGGCGTGCTCCACCAGCAGGTCGGGCTGGATGCCGGGGTTGTGGAGGCGCGAGAGTTTTTCCGCCGGCAGGCGCGAGGCGAACTGCCAGCTCTTGCGGCCCATCGCGTCGTAGCCGAAGCAACTGGTGAGCGCGCCCTGGGTGCGCAGGGCTTCGCGGTGCAGGTCGTCGCGCTCGATGTCGCTGATGAGCTGGCCGTCGAGGTTGAGTTGGTGCAGGTGGCCACTGCCGTAGTACAGGTGATTTATCTGTTGGTCGGCGCAAGCACTTGATTACTCGACCCGATGCGTCCCATGTAATTTCTGATTATAGAGAAAAGTGACTTAAGAAACCTTACACCACTCTGCAGTTAAAATTTTAAAGAACGGCTCAATCCCCACTAATTCTTGACCACCGATAAACAACTAAATACGCAACAAAAATATCGCACCAACGGTGCAGCAGAATACTCCACCGTCTTCTATACGAAGGTCAGAGAGCCGCTTTTTTCCATTTATCTCCATTTTTTGTTTCTTTTCTCACTATCAACCACCCATTTTCAGTATTTTTCAGAACAAACTTATACACAGCCTTTAGCCTAGCCATTTGCTCGACAACCACAGTGTAATTTTTGCCTTCTTGAACAGGCTTACTTATTACATCCCTCTCAGGATCATAAGTCGGAGGAGACCCACAACCCAGATCTACCTGTCGAGCCCAGCTGCGTTCATCTGATACAGAAAACTTGGTTAGAATTCTCTTAAGTTCTGCTTCATATTTTTTATCACAATCAGACGTATCTTTATCCGCATCGATCAGGCTCATCTGCTCATCGCGAAAAGCTGTCTCCCAATCTCGCATTTCTGACATAAAGCCTTTCAACGCCTCAACCACCGAAACTTCTTTTTCCATAACAAACTCCTACCAAGCACAACAATACAATTGCGAACAGCAGAATAAACCAGAAAGCCTTTGCCGTGGCGGAAGGTGGAGATCAGCTGACCTGTCACCGTTGAAGCGGCTGTGGATGATTGCTGCCTGAGATGAGTACTTCCCTAGTAGTTGGTTTTATAAAACACCCTAATCCAGACCGGTGTTATTGAAAAAAGCGGAAAATGACAATCATTGTCCGCCTCACTGTGCAGGTCATCGCGATCCCTGTCACGGCTCCTCTGGCCTTCGATTTTACAGGTCGATCTCAGATTCGTCCTTTAAACCCTCAACAAAAGCGTCAAATGAACTTGCGAGCCAACGATAGGCCTTTGCATGATTGGCGGCATAACTACTATTCGAATCAAAGGAATCAGTTGCGTAAAAACACACATCACCATCAGTCAAATCCAGACAGAAAAAGTTACCACCGTCGTCAGTCGCAAACGGCAGCAATGTTTTAGGTATCACATTTTTAGAGGTCATCACTGTATAACAACCGCTTAAATATTTTGTCTCTGCAGCATCCAAAGCACCACTAGCTGCAACTGCTTTAAATTTCTTTATTCGAACAGGCTCATATTCATCACCACTATCCCACCAATCTCTATCTGCTACCCCACCATTATGAGTTAAATAAAAATTTTTAAAGCCTTCAGGCAATGTATGTCCGATCTCGTCCTCCAGCAAACTGAGATCAGAACTATTCACTTCCGGATCGGACTTCGATACTTTCAGTACACCCATCATTGTCTCCTTACTAACAAGTTGTAGAGGCAGCTTTCGGAGCCCGCCCATTCAGCCAGCCCTTAGAGTGCGAGATACCTACAGCATCAGTATTGCCATAAGAACCAGAAGGTAGACCGAAATGCTTTTCAAACTGAGCAACAGAGCCGCCATGTGAAAATGTCGCTTCATGGGCTGATGTTTTGACTAACTGCATAGTGGTCTTACCGGTTTTCGGATCAAAGTCATCAACGTGATGCCAAGTATAATCATCGGCTGCCGAAGCTTTGATACCTGCCTCTTTATATGCCTGGGTGAAGTCCCGTCCTCTCGCACCCTGCATTGTGATTGAAACGATATTTTTTTGATTACCGGTCACCGGAAACAAATCAGGAGAGCCCGTAAAGTCAACGCCCTTGAAAGCCCAACCCCACGGATCAATCCAAACGTTCGTATTAGGGGCGTAACGGTAGAGGTTGAGCCCCCCATCCAACCCAATCGGATCCTGCGTAACAAACCGCCCCACCTCCGGATCGTAATACCGA
>NZ_RCNW01000322.1:0-18762 GCF_004307605.1 Pseudomonas sp. Sample_24 | reverse complement strand
CCGACCGGGCGCTGGACTACAATCTCAATCCCTCGAAAGACGCGGCGTTATCACGCCAACCCAGCACGATGTTTGCCATCGTTCCCGACATCAATACCGAGACCCTGTTGGCCCACGCCTGTGAGTCCCTGGCTTCGGCCAGCGTTATGGCCAGTGACCTTGCAGGGTTTCTGGACAGTCCGCATCGCAATGCGCTGCTGGGCATTGCGCAGATCATCATGCTCGGTGAGTTGGCGGTGAATCGGGCGCTGGATAATCTCGATCCGCCGTAGTAGGCCGCGTTAGCGTTCATCGTCAGCAGGGGATGCATTTCAACCCATCCTGTGGCGAGGGAGCGTGCTCCCGCGCCACGATTTGTCAGGTGCGGCTATTCCCCCGACCCACTGTCCACCGCACCCCCCGCATCCTGATCAAAAAACGCCGGAATCTCATGCTGGTAGCTCTTGAGCCAGCGTTGCATGGCCAGTTCCCGTTCGGTCGCGGTGGCGGTTTGGGTTTTTTGGGAGGCGGCTATATTGCTGCTTTGCAGCTGCAACCAGCCTTCGGTTTCCTGTTGTTGCGGTGACGCGGGGCCAGGGCCGATAGCGTGGGCATTGAGTGGCAAGGCCAGGAGGCCGAGGCAGCAGAGGGTAGTGGATTTCATCCTGGGATCTCCCTACTGAAGGGGCACGGTGGTGACCGCTGCAACTTGCGCGGCGGCGGTCGCGGCAGGTTTGGCCGGGGTCTTGAGTTTTTCCGCGCGGGCCTGGGCTTCGGTGACTTGCGCCGGGCTCAGGCCGAGGCGGCTGACCAGTTCGGCAGCGCGGCTCCAGTCGTCCTGGTAGATCAGCAGCGTCACCAGATTCTGCGCGGCCAGCAGGTCGCTTTGCTTGAGTTCCATGGCGGTGAGGAATTCGAATCGGGCATCTTCGACACGCAGTTGGTTGAGGTACACCACGCCCAGGTCATTTCGGATTTTTTCGTCGGTGGGCGCCAGTCGCGCGGCCCGTTGCAAGTGGGCCTGCGCCAGGCCGTTGTCGCCCCTGGCGGCGGCGAGTTGGCCCAGGCCGTGTTCGGCTTCGGCGGCCATGCAACCGCCGAGCAGGCTGCGGTACAACGGTTCGGCTTCGCTGCGGCCGAGCAATCGGTAGACCTTGGCTTTGCGCAGGCGCACATCGGCGAGGTTGTCCGGCAGGCTTTGCAGGTTGGCCAGGCTGGCGTGCAGTTTGCCTTCCTTGGCCATGTCCTCGGCCAGGTTCAGCGACAGCTGTTGCTCGGAGCTCAGCTTGCTGCAACTGGCGGAGTCGGTCAGGGCGCTCCAGGGTGTTTGACCGGTGCTCGCGCAACCGCTGAGCAACAGCAGACTCAAACCGGCAATCAGTGCTTTCATCAAAATCCCTCTACGAAGCAAAAGCCCGGGCCAGGGCGGTGAGCCCCGGGCCGGCCAGGACGATCAATAACGCCGGGAAGAGGAACAGCATCATCACGACGGACATTTTCGCGGACATCTTGGAGATGTATTCCTGCAGGCGCGTCAGGCGCCGATCATCGAGCAATAACTTGAGCGCCAGCAGGGATTTCATCGCGCCGCCGCCCTGATGTATCAGCTGTTGCAGGATCACGCAGGTGTCAGTGAATTCGTCCACCGCGAGCATGCGCGAGGCCTTGTTCAGCTCCTCGGCCAGTTCCAGGCCGGAGTCGACGCGGGTCAGCACCAGGCGTAATTCATGGGTCAGAATCGGCAGCAGTTGTTTGCCTTCGTTGCTCAAGACGCGCAGCGATTGCTCCACGGCCATGCCCGACTCAAACAGAATGCGCAGCAGTGGAATGAAGGTGGAAATTTCGATCGCCAGTTTTTTCCGCCGACGGTGAGCGGCGGCGGCAAGCAGACGTTTTGGCAGCAGATAACCGATGCCGACGGCAAATGCCGGGACAATCCACGGATTGGCGACCTGCGGGAAGAACAGCCCCTGGATCAGTGCACTCAGGGCCAGTGCCAGCACCGGAACCCCCATTTGGCACGCCGCGAAGATCGAGCGTTTGCGGGCGGTGCGCCAGCCGAGGGCGTTGAGCAGCGTTTGGGTTTCGTTATCGAGACTGACCGTTTGCCGGCCCACACGACTGTTGCCCAGCGCATGCAGCCATTGGCCGAAGCGGTTATCCGCCGGGTTTTTACCGTCCAGCCGTTGCACCACTTGGCGGGCACGCCGACGCAGTTCCAGCACGACACTGAGCAGCATCAGCGATGCCAACAGAAACAGCAGCGAGCTCAACAGCAATGACAGGTTCATAGGCTACGCAACATGCGCCACAGCGCCAGACAGCCAAACACCTGAAAGCCCAGCGCGGCCATCAGCATCATTTGCCCCGAGCCATCGCTCCACATGGTCATCAGGTATTTAGGATTGGCGATCAGGAAGTAGCCGGCGACAGTGACCGGCAACGCCGCCAGGACCACCGCCGTGACGCGGGTTTCGCCGGTCATGGCGCTCAGTTGACGCGCCGCCTGTTCGCGTTCGCGGATCATCTTGATCAGGTTTTCCAGCAACTCGCTGGCGTTGCCGCCGTAGCGGTGGTTGACCTTCAGGCCGAGGGCAAACAGACGCAGTTCGTCTTTGTCGTAGAGTTCAGCGAAGTCCGATACCGCATCGGGCAGGCTGATGCCCAGTTGTACGTTGCGTTGCACCCGGCCCAAGGCATTTTTCAGCGGGTCCTGGGCGGCATCGATCGCACCCAGCACGGCATCGGCCAGGGTGCGTCCGGACTTCAGGCTGCGCACGGTGTGATCGAGCAGCGGCGGCAATTGTTCGATCATGCGCTTTAGCCGGCGTTGGTAGCGCCATTCGACAAACACTTTCAGGAGCAAGGGCGGCAGCAATAACGCCAACAGCAAGCCGATCCAGCCGCCCGCTACGACGGCGACTAAAACAAGCAGCCCCCACAGGGCGAGCCACTGTTCGATACGTTCAGTCGGGCGCCCGAGACCTGCGCGCAAGAAGGCCCGCTCCAGCGCCGACCATGAGGTTTTGTGCACCACCCGTTCCGGTTGCCCTTGGCTCAAGCGCTCCAGCACGCGCTGGGTGCCGGGTTGACGCAGGCCGCGATAGAGCAAACGCGCCGACAGGCCCAGCAAGGCCAGGCAAACGACGATGAGCAGCAGCGGTTTGAGCATGCCGTGGCCTTCAGTACGCGATAGGGGAGAGCGTCGACTCGCGACGCAATTTGTCGCCAGCCGGGTTGAGCGCCTCGCGCAGGAAACCAAAGCCACTGCGTCGGTCGAGGCGGAACAGGGTATTGGTCACGTAGACGTCTTCGCGGATGCCGATGACCTCCACCACCTCGCTGACGCAACGGCGACCGTCGGGCATGCGGGTCAACTGAATCACCACGTCCAGCGCGGCGCAGATCATCTGGCGCAAGGTTCGTTCGGCGATGCTGCGGCCCGTCAGACCGACCAGGGTTTCCAGGCGCAGCAAAGCATCCTGGGCATTGTTGGCGTGCACGGTACTCATGGAGCCGTCGTGGCCGGTGTTCATCGCCGTCAGTACGTCGACCACTTCGACACCGCGGATCTCGCCGAGGATGATCCGGTCCGGACGCATCCGCAGGGCGTTGCGAATCAGGTCGCTGGCCTTCACCTCGCCATGGCCCTCGGCATTCGGCGGGCGGGTTTCCAGGCGCACCACGTGCGGGTGGCCCAGTTGCAATTCGGCGACGTCTTCGATGGTCACCAGGCGTTCATGGGGGTTGATCAACTGGCTGAGGATGTTCAGCAGCGTGGTCTTGCCGGTGCCGGTGCCGCCGCTGATCAAGATATTGCAGCGCTTGCCCACGGCTTCCTGGAGGAATTCGTAGATCGCTTGATCGATGGTTTGCATGGCCATCAGGTCGGTGCTCTTGAGCATGTCCTGGCGGAACTTTCGAATCGACAGGCAAGGGCCGTCCAGCGCAATCGGGGGAATGATCGCGTTGACCCGGCTGCCGTCCGGCAGGCGCGCATCGACCATCGGCGATGACTCATCGAGCCTGCGTCCCAGTGGCGCAAGAATGCGTTGCATGACGCGTTCGACGTGGTGCGCATCGATGAAACGCAAATCGCTTTGGTGCAGCACACCGTCACGCTCGATGAACACCCGATGCGGGCCATTGACCAGAATTTCGGTCACGGCCGAATCACGCAGCAGCACTTCCAGCGGGCCGAAACCGGTGAGCTCGTCGACGATTTCTTCGGCCAGGCGCTCCATCTCGTAGCGGGAAATCGCCAGGTGCAGGCGCGCGATGTATTCGGCCACTTTGTCGATGACGAACTGCGACAGCACTTGCCGTGAACCTTCCAGCAGGTTTTTGCCGGACTCTTCGATGGCATCAATGATGTAGCGGTGCAGCACCAGTTTCAGGCCTTCATGATCGGTATTGCCGGCCACCGCGCGCGGGCTGGCGCCGAACAGTTTTTCTGCGTTCATTGCACACCTCTCAAGCGACTGAACCAGGACTTGGGTTTGGCCAGGCTTTCGGAGCGTTTGGCCAGGCGTTCACCGAGGGTGCGCAGGCTTTGGGTGAGGACTTCCCGGGGTGCCAGTTCAAACAGGGTCACACCCTGGTTCTTCGCATTCAGACGCACTTCGGGGCAGTAGGCCAGGGTGGCGATGATTTCCATACCGAAGCTTTTGCCCAGGGCATCTGAGTCCGGCGCCACGCTGCGTAGATAACGGTCGACCAGCAGTTTGGCGTGATCGAGCTTCACACCTTTTTCGCGCCACAGGTTGAGCACCGCCAGGTTACGGCGGCAATCAAGCACGTTCTGGTCGGTGTACCACAACAGCTTGTCGCAATGGCTGACGAAGGTGCGCAGGGCTTCACTGTCGGGCTGGCCGGTGAGGTTCACCACGATGTGCTGGAAGTGTTGGCGCAGGGCGCTGAGCAGCATGTACAACTCGGCAGCGCTGGTGTGTTCCAGCGGTTCATCGTTGTTGGCGTAGGCGAGAATGCGCAGGCCGACTTCGCAGCGGGTGAAGGCGCTGTCGATCAGCGTGGCATCGAGGCGGCGGACATGGCGCAAGGCATCGCCAAAATGAAACGAACTCTCCAGACCGAGCAAGGCCAGGCTGTCGCCGCGGGGTAATCCAAGGTCGAGCAGTAGCGTTTGCTGGCCACTCTTCTGCACCACCTGCGCCATATGATTGGCGAGCAGCGCACCGTCGGCATTGCTCTGCACGCCGTACAGCACGGTCAGGCCGCCCAAATGGTTGCTGGGCGCCACGGCCGGCAGGCGTTTGCTCAGGCGCCGCACCAATCCGGCGACCTCACTGGAACGCGAGCCATAGGCGACAAAGTCCCGCGCACCGGCCCGCATGGCATTGAGTACCAGTTGGTTGTCCATGCCGTCGCCCAGCGCGACGATGGCCAGCATCGGTTTGGCTTCCAGCGCGCCTTCGATCAACGCGCACTGCGCGACCACGTGTTCACGGTCAAGGCCCACGAACACCAGGTTGGCGAAGGTCACGTCGACCAGCGCCAGCAGTTCGTCGAGGCTGCCGCCCCCGGCACTGACCACCTGGCCCAACGGCGCGAGGGCGCCTTGCAGCCATTCAAGATCGGTGCTGTTGCGCGTGATCGCAAGAAAGGTCTGGCTGAGGTTCTGGCTCATTGCGATAACCCGCTGCGTTTATCGAAGTCGCCGTTTTCAAGGAAGTACAGGCGATACCAGTTGGGATCGTAGTTGCGCAGTTTTTCACCGGGCAGCGACGGCAGCTGTGCATTCACGGCCAACGGCTGCACCAGGTGCGGGGTGACGATCATCAGCAGTTCCCGTTCTTCGCGATTGATTGCGGAACTGCGGAAGAACGCACCGAGGATCGGGATGTCGCCCAGCCCCGGAAACTTGTTCACCTGCGAGGTGTTTTGCGTGCTGATCAAGCCGCTGATGACGAAGCTCTCGCCGTCGGCCAGGGAGATGCTGGTGTCGGTGCGGCGAATGGTGAAGGCCGGCACGGTGGTGCCGCCGATGGTCACCGCGTTGTTGTAGTCCAGTTCGCTGACTTCGGGTGCGACCTTGAGGGCGATCTGGTCATTGCCGATCACAGTGGGTGTGAGCGTCAGGCGGATGCCGAATTCCTTGTATTCGATGGAATAGCTGTCGCTGTTGGCGCTGGGAATCGGGATCGGAATCTCACCGCCCGCCAGGAAGCTTGCGCTCTGGCCGCTGAGCGCCACCAGGCTTGGCCGAGCCAGGGTATAGGCGAAGCCACTGCCCTCCATGGCATTGATGATCGCGAGGAAGTTACCGCCACCGGCGACGATGTTGTACATGTCGTTGGCCAGCGGAATGCTCGGCACGGCAATGCGCGGGTCAAGGTTGCGCAGCGGGAAAACCCGTGGTGTCACCGCGGTGTTCGGCACCGTGCCGGGGGAGCCGAACAGGAAGTTCGAGCTTTTGCCGTAGATCGACGTGCTGGCTTCCTTGAGTTTGGTGCGGCTGACTTCGACGAAGCGAATGTCTGTCTGTACCTGCGATGGCAGCAAGGGATCAGCGGAGGGTAGCTGTCGTGCAGTGGTCATGGCCGTCGTCGCGCGACCCTGGACGAACACCATGCTTTGGCGGGGTGCACTGGCGCATGCCGTCCAGACCATCAGGCTGGTCGTGCCGGAGGCGACGCCGGTGATCAGGAACGCCTGATTGCCGTTGACCCGCACATCGGCGATTTTCGGGTCACCCACGGCGATCCGGGTAATCGCTACGGGCGATTGCAACTCCTGTTGCTGCCCTTCGCCCACTTCCAGCGCGGCCGGCAAGGGGCCGAGCGTGGCGCAACTGCCGGTTGCAGCGGTTGCTGACGCCAGCGGTAAGCTGCCCAGCAAGGTGGCCCAGATCAAGCCGTTGAACAACGGCGTAAAACGTCTGCGCATTAAAAGGCGTCCTTGCACGATTCAGGGGGTCTGTTGAGTGATTTCATTACCGCGGATCACTTCCACAGCGGACTTGCGTGGTGTGGTTGCGCCACTGTTGGTGATCGGTTTGGGAGGAGCTGTCATGGCCAGTTGATTGAACTGCACCAGTTCGCGATTGGCGTTGGCGATGTTGGCCGGGGATTCGCTCTGGCCGGCCCAGTAACGGGCCAGGCGTTTTTCATCGGCGCTGCGCACCGCCAGGCGCAATACCCCGGCCTGTGCTGCGAGCATCAAGCGGCTGAGCAGTTGTTCGGGCACGGCGAGCAGCACGGTGCGGGCGCCAGCGCGTTGTTGTTCCTGCCTGAGTTTGTCGTCGTTACTGCGAGCCGGGCTGGCGGGCTGGCCGTTATTGGTCAAGCCCATTTGCTCGCCCACGCCCAGTACACGCAAGGCCGGTACCACCAGTTGCGCCGACGGTTGCAGGTTGATGGCGTCGCCGCGCAAAAACAGCAGCACATCGACATAATCGCCCGGCGTCAGTTGACCCCCGGCGTTGATCACTTCATCCACGGCGACGGCCAGAGCGCGTTCATCGGGACGAATCATCCGCGCCAAGTTACTGCCAGCTTCGAAACTTTCATCGCTCAGCCAGCTGCCGGCGCGAAGGGCGCGCCAAGGCGTGCGGCCAATGGCCTGGTCAAGTTGGGTGAGGCTGCCCGCGGGGACGGTACGAAGTTTTTCCAGGGCGACATCGTCGGCGGTGATTTGTACAAACGGCGCGATGTCCCGTTGCAGTACCACGACGGGTTGGCGAGTGGTGTCTTCTTCAACAGGCGCGGTCGGTTGTACGGTGGCGGTGGTCGTATCGGTCCCGGTTTGCACAACGGGCGCGGCGACGGGTTGGCGGGTCAGTGTGAAGCCCAGGTAACCGGCAATGACCGCACCCACCAGAGATAATCCGGCAAGACCCAGGATGAAACGGCTGTTCATGACGGCTCTCCCTTTCCTGCTGCTTAAAGCCTCGCTTTCCAACGAGAAAACTTCGCAATCAGGCAGCTATGAACATAAAACGATTTCGCTATTTGACCGTAGCGCAGCTAGAGCAAAACGCCATTACCCAGAGCGAAATATCTGGGCAAAGTTAAAGAATTCGATGAAATGCAGGGTTTTTTGACGTCAACGAAACGACTAATACTTTCGTATTAATGCGTTGTTACAGTTGTTGGAAGGGGGAATGCCGACAATGCTGATGCTGGCATAGGGGAATCATGTTGCGCTTGTGCAACACCCGGGTGCTTCAGGAGACATGTCATGCCTTTTTCCAAGCTGGTTCAGAAGGTCAAATCGGAGTTCGTTTTCTACAAGGGGCTGGTCAAGGATACCGAGGGTGCTTCGGGTATTGAGTATGCGATTGTGGCTGCCATGGTCGCGGTGATCATCGCTGGGCTCAGTGGCGGCATCGGGACTGAAATCACAACGGTGTTCGGGAAAATCAAAGACGCCTTGTGAGTGATTACGAAAGTCCGTGTCGGCACTTTGCATTGTTGAAGGTGGGTTTCAAGCCAGCGCTTAGTCCATTTCAGGTGTCTCCTATGAGTTCTCCAGGACAGTCACGCCAACAACTTCTTCTAGTCGATGACGAAGAGGACGCAGTGCTTGAGTTGGCGGAGTTGCTGGAGGGTGAGGGCTTCGTTTGTTTCACGGCGACATCGGTCAAGCTGGCGCTGCAAACGCTGACGCAACATCCGGATATTGCGCTGGTCATCACTGATCTGCGCATGCCGGAGGAAAGTGGCATGTCGTTGATCAAGCGGTTGCGCGAGCATACGTCGCGTCAGCATTTGCCGGTGATTGTGATGTCGGGGCATGCGGACATGGATGATGTCAGTGACATGTTGCGCTTGCAGGTGCTGGATTTGTTTCGCAAGCCGATTTATCACGTGCGGTTGTTGGAGACGTTGAATAATCTTTTTCCTTTGCCGCAGGTTTATTTGGTCAAGGGGTGATTGCGGTCTTGGCCTTGGCGGCCTCTGGGCCGACCAGGCTCTTGGTTGGTTGCGTACATATCCATTCCTGCGGTAACGGCGGCTTATGGTTCCGCTTTTACAGCGGGTCACTTTGTCAAACGACACAAAAGTAACCAAAAAGTCTCGCCCCGTACGTACGGCCCCTCGCTGGGGCTCGGGGTTCCTTCGCTCCGGCATTCATCCGGGGGCATCGCCTCCGGTCTGCTTCGCGACGACCTCCTCTCGATGTGTGCGGCTACGCCGCACGGCGCTGCGCGCCCACCCCCGGATAAACGCCTCCACTCAGCCTGCCGAGGGGGCGGGTGGATCAAGATCAAAAGCTGCAGGCGAGCTAACGCTTGGCCTGTTGAGTGGTGAGAAGCAACGGCGGTTGGGTGGTGTTCTGCTTCTGCTTCTGCTTCTGCTTCTGCTATTGCTTTTGCTCTTCTGTGGGAGCTGGCTTGCCAGCGATGGCGGCCTGACAGCCAACCAATCTCTACCAGATGCCCCCAATCCAATTGTAGGAGCCAGCCCTGCTGGCGATGCCGGCCTGACAGTCAACCAATCCCTACCAGATGCACTCCAACCCTGTGGGAGCTGGCTTGCCAGCGATGGCGGCCTGACAGCCGACCATTCTCCAAAAGATGCCCCCATCCCTCACCCACCCTACAACTGATAACTGAAACTGATGCTGTACCGCGGCTTGCGGTTGAAGGTATCCAGTGCCTCATCGGACATGGGTTTGGCCGCCTCGAGTGCAATGTTGTAGTACCTGGCATCGCCAAATCGCAAACCCACGGCTGCCGATGACATGTCGCTGCCTTTGACCGGCAGTTGGTTGAACCAGGTCTTGGCCCGGTCCAGGACCACATAAGGTTGCAGGACCCTGACCCAGTTTCCGTCGCGGTTGAAGCTGTAGTTCACTTCGTAAGCCGCGCCCCAGCCCTTGTCGCCGGATGCCTGGTCATCAGGGTAGCCGCGGCCGAAGTTTTGTCCGCCGAACACAGCGCGTTCGCTGTCGGGCAGGGTGTCGTCGCTCCAGTACCACGCGGCCGACAGCACGCCTTGCCAGTGGTCGAAGAATTTATCGCTTTGCACCCCTGACAGGCGCAGACGGAAGAAGTCCAGGTCGAGGGCGCTGTTGTTGGTTTCTGCGCCCATGCTGTCGAGGCCCTGGTACAGCCCGCCGCTGAGGATGCGCAGTTGTTGCGCATCGGCCTTGCGCCAGTCGCTTTCGAACGCCAGGGCGCGGACGTCGGTGCGTTCTTCAACGCTGAGCGGGAAACCCACCACTTTGTAGCGGGTCTTGTCGTTGACGGCATATAACCGCGCGCCGGCACTGAGCAGTTCGTTGGGCGAGGCAATGACCGGATGGCTGAAGCCAATGGAATACCGGTCGTTTTCCCGGTGGGGTTCGAGCTCAAGGCCGTTATCGAGTCTGATATTCGTACCAAGGTCGGCGCGGTAGCGGGAGGCGGACAGTGCCAGTTGCGTGCCTTCGGCATTGAGGAACTGGTTGTAGTCCAGACGATAGTAATGTTCATCGTCATCCCCCGGTGGAAACAGGCCGCTGAGGCTCAGTTGTTCTCCCATGGCGGTCTGGGAGTTGCTGCTCACGCCGAGCAAGGCCTGGGTACCGTTGCGGTTGTCGTCGGTGGTGCTCAGGCTGCTGGTGAAGGGCTTGCGGCTGGCCTGGGCGATAAGGTCGGTCGCGCCATCGGTGGTGCCCGGCGGCGGGACTTGCGCTTGCAGGGTCACTCCGGGTATTCGGCTCATCAACGTGGTGTAACGTTCGAACGTTTTGCGGGTCAGCGGCCGTTCGGTCTGGAGTTTGGCCACCAGTTTGTCGAGCAGGCCTTTGACCCGTCCGATGTCGCCCTGCAGTTGGTAATTCCTGATGTAGCCTTCCACCAGCACCACCCGCGCCACACCGTTATCGAACGACTGCCGTGGCAGAAACGCGTAGGACAGCAAGTAGCCATCCTGTTGATAGCGGCGGGTGATGTTGCGGGTCGCTTCGATCAGGTCGGCCAGGCTGGTTTCGTGGCCCAGCAGCGGTTGGTAAATGGCGGCCAGTTCCGTCAGCGGGTAAATGGTCCCGCCTTCGATCTGCACGGTTTTGAGATTGACCTTGGTACCCATCATCAACGGTTGCGCTTGTGTGGCGCCGGGCTCCGGCACTTGCAGGGGGGCGGCTGTTGGACGATAGGCGTCGGCGGGCAGGTTGGGTACCGGCAGGTTGCGGATCGTGTCGTTGCTGTTGAGGAAGCTGGGGAGGGTGTCGGCGAAAGCGGTGCAACTGAGGGGCAGTAACAGCAGGCAAGGCAAAATGCGCATAGGACACTCCCTGTTCAAACCGCTGTGTCGCGTGGGTCTTCGTGACCCAAAGAAAAAGACGGAAGACTGATCAGAATCTTCCGCCTCCAACCAAGCGTAGGCGCTGTAGGTAAGGCCGTCGAATCGGCCAGGTGCAATTCAGCGTTGGTTTCCTCCCAGTGCGCCGGTCAGCCCACCCAACACGCCGCCCAGGCCACCGGAGGTGCCGGTGCCGGTGCCGCTGTTGACCAGCCCGCCGACCGCCGCAACGGTGCCGCCCACGGTGGTGACTGTGGTGCCGACTGCGGCGACAACCGGGTTGGCGTTGCTGCCGGTAATCGCGCCGCCGAGGTTGGCAACGGCGCCGCCGACCTGGCCGGTGAGGCTGGCGACCGGGGAGCCAATGCCGGTCGCGCTGCCGATGTTTTGGGTCAGGCCGGTCACACCAGTGGTGACGGGATTGATCGCGGCCCCGATGCTTGTGGCGACGGTGCCCAGCGCCGCGGTCGGTCCGGTATTGGCGATACCGCTACCGCCCAGAGCACTTCCCACCGAGGCGATCAGATTACCGCCAGCCGCACCGTTCACGCCGACCGCGCTGACCACGCCATTGGTGTTGCCGATGTTCAGCCCGCTACCGACGTTGACCACAGCGCCGCCGACGGTTTCCAACAGGCCGTTGCCACCCAGGCCGCCGCCAGATCCGCTGCCGTTGGCCAGCAGGCCTCCGACCTTGCCGACCGCTGTGCCGGTGTTGCTCAGGGTGCCACCGACGGTGTTGGTCAGTGCGTTGCCGTTGCCGGCATCGGTGACTTTTCCACCTATGCCATCAACCGTGTCGCCGACTTTCTGCACGATGCCCTTGAGCGGATCGCCCAGGCCGGTGGCGTCGCCGACCTTGTCGGTGGTGCTCTCGACCATGGCGATCACCGGCACCAGTTTGTTGCCGACTTCCTGGGTCACTGAGCCCAGCGGACCGCTGGTGGTCGCGGTGCTCAACGTGTCGCCAAGCATGGTGACTCGCTCGCCGACCCCATCGAGCACCGGCGCAACGCGGGTCACTACGCCACCCACCACCGGCACGCTGTTGGTGGCGGTCGCGAGTTTGCCGCTGACATCGGAAACGCCGTCACCGACATCCTGCACGACGCCGCCGACTGCCGAGGCGGTGACACCGAGGCCATTCGGATCGGTGCCGAGTTTGCCCAGGCCATCGGCCACGCCGTCACCCAATGTGCTGACCACGTTGCCGGTGGTGTTGACCACGCTTTGTACCACGCCACCGACCACCGGAACCGAGCCCAGCGAATCGCCGATCTGCCCTACGCCATCGCCGACGCCACCGACAGTGGTGCCGACGTCCTGAAGCAGGGTGGTGGTCACCAGCGGCGTTACCGTTGGATTGGTCGGGTTGGTGGGGTCGGTTGGATTGGTCGGACTGGTCGGGTCAGTGGTGCCGCCACCGCCACCGCCAGTGCCTCCTGTTCCACCTGTACCTGCCCCGCCTGTGCCAGCGGTGCCGTCTGAACCACCGGCTGCACCACCAGCACCCGCAGAGGTCTGGCCATCGGGTGAGGAACTGTCGGAGCTGCTGTCATGACCGCCACCGCCGCTGCTGCAACCGGCCAGACCTAGCGAGAGAATGAGCGCCAATGCAATTGCGGATTTGCACAAAACTTGAGTTTTCATGATTGAAAGTCCTTGCACCTGTAACAACGTCGTTGTCTTCGATGGCTGACCGGTTCTGTCGCCGGCCATGCCTCCGTCCGTTGTCCACATATCAATCGCAAGGCTTCTGCAACGCCATTCTCCACTTGGTATTAAACCGTTTTATACACGCGCGCGCGTGCTGCCTAAGGGCTAATACCTTGGGGGTAGCCGCGGGTGAAAATGCCTTTTAAATCAAGAAGGGTGTGGCTGGAGAGGGAGAAGGCGAGGAGGGAGAAAACTTAAGTGATATATACACAATTGACCATGTTAGGGAGCCGAAAAGATCGCAGCCCCGCAGGCTGCGATCTGTTGATCTGTCAGGCAACCGGTCGCCAATGCCCGACCATGTGTTCAAGATCCCCAGCCCCGATCAATTGCAGATCACCACTGGACCCCGCCGCGCTGGAAAGCAATGCGACTTCGCTGGGCAGGCGAACCGGCTTTTTGAATTGCACCGCGATCTCGATGTTTGCCGCCGGCAGATGTTCGGCCAGCGCGGCCAATGTGCGGGCCTTGTTCCAAAGTCCATGGGCGATGGCCGATGGAAAGCCGAACAGTTTGGCGCTGGCCGAGCTCAGGTGAATCGGATTGTAGTCCCCGGACACCTTGGCGTATTGCCGGCCAATATCCGCTGGCGCCTTCCACTGGGCCACTTGCGTGAGCGTCAGCGTCGACGCCAACACTTCCTCCACGGGCTCGCCTTCGAGTTTGACCCCTCGGCACAGCATCTGGCTTTGCGCCTCCCACAGCGGCCCGAGTTGATCATCCAGGGTGGTCACCAGATCGAACGTCGCGCCTTTGGCATGGGGTTGCAAGTTTTCCACATGCACGCTGACACGCGCCCGATTGAGTCCACCCATGGGGCGCAGCACGCGAATGCGATTGCTCAGATGAATCAGCCCCAGCAACGGAAACGGAAAGTCCTTGGCAGTCAGCAATTGCATCTGCAAGGCGAAGGCGAGGATATGTGGGTAAGTGGGTGGCAGCAGGCTGTTGTCGGCAAAACCGCAGACCTTGCGATAGGCCGCCAGACGCTTTGCATCGACATCGACCCAGCAGCGCAGGCCATTGGTCGGCAAGCTGGTCCCCGTGATTTTTCGTCGCGTCGCCGCCTGTGCGTACAGTCCCGGCAGGCTGGGTTCGCGATTGAGTGTGTGCCAGTCGATGCTCATGCCTAAGCCCCCAAAACACTTTGCCCGCACACACGCAAGGCTTGCCCGGTGAAGGCCCCGGTGCCCGGTTGAGCCAGCCAGGCCACCGCTTCGGCAACGTCTTGCGGCAAGCCGCCCTGGCCCAACGAACTCATGCGCCGCCCGGCTTCGCGAAGGCCAAACGGGATGTGCGCGGTCATTTGGGTTTCGATAAAACCCGGCGCCACGGCGTTGATGCTGATACCCCGCGCTTGCAACAGCGGTGCCCAGGCTTGCGCCAGACCGATCAGCCCAGCCTTGCTCGCCGCGTAGTTGGTTTGCCCGCGATTACCGGCGATGCCGCTGATCGACGCCAACAGAATCACCCGGCCGTTGTCGCGCAGGGTGCCGTTATCGAGCAAGGCTTTGGTCAACACTTGTGGCGCGTTGAGGTTGACTGCAAGCACCGCGTCCCAGAATTCCGGGGTCATGTTGGCCAACGTTTTGTCGCGGGTGATGCCGGCGTTGTGCACCACGATATCGACCCCGTCGGGCAGTTGTTCGACCAGTTGCGCGGCGGCGTCTTCGGCGCAGATATCCAGGGTGATGCTACGTCCACCCAAGCGGGCGGCGAGGGCCTCCAGATCATTTTTGGCCGGTGGCACGTCGAGCAGGATGACGTCGGCACCGTCCCGGGCCAGGGTCTCGGCAATGGATGCGCCGATGCCTCGCGCGGCACCGGTGACCAGCGCCTTGCGTCCGGCCAGCGGTCGCGTCCAGTCCGTCACCGGCGTATCGCAGGGATTCAGG
The DNA here is from genome assembly GCF_004307605.1 of Pseudomonas sp. Sample_24. Taxonomy (NCBI): domain Bacteria; kingdom Pseudomonadati; phylum Pseudomonadota; class Gammaproteobacteria; order Pseudomonadales; family Pseudomonadaceae; genus Pseudomonas; species Pseudomonas sp. Sample_24. The sequence continues at coordinate 3,923 of NZ_RCNW01000322.1, read as the reverse complement.
CGAATTACTTGGCCGGAAACGAACGCGCTTTTTGGCGAAAGGAAAAACCGCAGCGGGCCTTCCAGTTGATCCTCGGCCCCTTCGCCGACATGGATCAGTTGCAAGGTGCCGCCGCTGCGCAGTTCCTTGGCCAGCGAGCGACTGAAACCTTCGAGCGCACGTTGGGCGCTGGCGGCGAACGGGTCGGTCAAGGTCTGCGGGTCACGCCCGAGAATCACCAGATGCGCACTGTGATCGAGGTTTTTCATCAGCGGCTGGAAGAACTCGCGCAGCTGCTTGAGCTGATCGGTGTGCAGCAGATTGCTGGCGTCGTACACCACGGCTTTGAGTTTCGGGCCGTGCCCGGGAATCCACGCCGTCGCCATCGAGGGTTCCGTGCCGTAGCTGTAGATCGCGTCGGTCAGGCGATTGGCAAAGGCGCTGACGTTCTCCGCCAATGGCCCGCCGCCAATCAGCAGAGCACCCTCCACCGGACGCAGCCGACCGGCTTGCCAGCGCTCCAGCCGAGTCGGTGAAGGCAGGCCCAAGGCGCCAACCAGACGATGGCCGATGGATGAATTGGCAAAGTCGATATAGCGGTCAGACATGGAACGCGCTCCGAAAGCTGGGGTTCAAAGTGTGGACCACGAATGGCAATCAGTCGTTCGATCCACGAGATAAGGCCTACGCTTGAACCAGGCGGGATATAAATGACAACCGAATCCCTGTAGGAGCGAAGCTTGCTCGCGAAGGTGTATCAGTTGACATAAATGTAGCTGACACACCTTCGCGAGCAAGCTTCGCTCCTACAGAGGACGGTTTCCACATCGGATATTTCATCAGGGGATTTTCATGACTCAACTGCGTCGCGTCGCAATCATCGGCGGTAACCGGATTCCCTTCGCCAGGTCCAACGGGCCATACGCCACCGCCAGCAACCAGGTGATGCTCACCGCCGCGCTCGAAGGCTTGATCGAACGCTACAACCTGCACGGTCAGCGCATCGGCGAGGTGGTCGCCGGCGCGGTACTCAAGTTGTCGCGAGACATGAACCTGACCCGCGAATGCGTACTCAGCTCGCGCTTGTCGCCTGCAACCCCGGCCTATGACATTCAGCAGGCGTGCGGTACCGGACTGGAAGCTGCGTTGCTGGTGGCCAACAAGATTGCCCTGGGGCAGATCGAGTGCGGCATTGCCGGTGGCGTTGATACCACCTCCGATGCGCCGATCAGCGTCAGCGAAGGGCTGCGCAAAATCCTCCTGCAGGCCAACCGTGCCAAGAGCACGGGCGACAAACTGAAAACCTTTCTGCAATTGCGACCGCAGCATCTGATCCCCGAGTTCCCGCGCAACGGCGAGCCGCGCACCGGTTTGTCCATGGGGCAACATTGCGAGTTGATGGCGCAAACCTGGAACATCCCCCGCGCAGAACAGGATCAACTGGCTCTGGAAAGTCATCAGAAGTTGGCGGCGTCCTATGCCGAAGGTTGGCACAACGATCTGATGACGCCGTTCCTCGGTCTGACCCGTGACAATAATTTGCGGGCTGATTCGACACTGGAAAAACTTGCCGCGCTTAAACCGGCCTACGAAAAAAGCGCCAAGGGCACGCTGACTGCAGGTAACTCAACGCCGCTCACCGATGGCGCATCGCTGGTGCTGTTGGGCAGCGAGCAGTGGGCCAACGAGCGTGGCTTGCCGATTCTGGCGTACCTGCGTGACGGCGAGGCCGCGGCGGTGGACTTCGTCAATGGTGCCGAAGGCTTGTTGATGGCGCCGGTTTACGCGGTTCCGCGTTTGCTGGCGCGCAACGGCCTGAGCTTGCAGGACTTCGACTACTACGAAATTCACGAAGCCTTCGCCGCACAGGTGCTGTGCACGTTGAAGGCCTGGGAAGATCCGCAATACTGCAAAACCCGCCTCGGCCTCGATGCTGCGCTGGGTTCGATCGATCGCAGCCGGCTCAACGTCAAAGGCAGTTCATTGGCGGCGGGGCATCCGTTCGCCGCCACGGGAGGGCGAATTGTTGCGAACCTGGCGAAACTGCTGGATGCGGCGGAAAGGGGGCGTGGGCTGATTTCGATTTGTGCAGCGGGTGGGCAGGGGGTTACCGCCATTATCGAACGTTGAAGAGTGTTATGGGTTGAAACCAGGAACCTGTGGGAGCGGGCTTGCCCGCGATGACGTCGGCACATCCAACATCAATGTGTCAGAGAGCTCGCAATCGCGGGCAAGCCCGCTCCCACAAGGATCACCGAATTTGAATAGATAAGGGGCATGCCTTAACGTCGGCCCTGTCAGCCGCATCGCACAAGGCCAGTCAATGCCGACCAACGGACAAATTTCCCTCGAACGAAGCATCCCGCCGATCACCGTGCTGCCGCGTCCGTTGTATGCCCGGGTCGAGAGCCTCAATGCCGGTTCATGGACCCCTTCCCATCGCCACGACTGGGTGCAGTTTTCCTATGCCATCAGTGGCGTTCTCGGGGTGCACACCGCTGAAGGCAGTTTCTTTGCGCCACCGCAGTGGGGCATCTGGATTCCAGCGGACCTTGATCACCAAGTGGTGACGTCGATGCGCGCCGAGATGCGCAGCCTCTATGTGCGACGTGAAGATTGCCAGTGGGCGGACGGGCGTTGCCGGGTGCTGGAAGTGACACCGTTGGCGCGGGAGTTGATCAAGAGTTTTTGTTTGCTGCCTGTGGAGTACCCGCAGGGCGACAGCCAGGAGGCGCGGTTGGTGAGTGTGTTGCTGGATCAATTGGCCGGGTTGCCGGAAGTCGGTTTTTCCCTGCCATTGCCTCGCCACGAACGGTTGCTGGGTTTATGCAACGAGCTGATTGAAAACCCCGACCGCAACGTGACGTTGCAGGCATGGGCAGAGCGCCTGGGCACATCGGAAAAAACCCTGATGCGCCTGTTCCAGCGTGAAACCGGGTTGAGCTTCCGTGGCTGGCGGCAACGTGCGCGCTTGCTGTCATCATTGAGTTTGCTGGAAGAGGGCGACAGCGTGACCAATGCCGCACTGGCTTGTGGATATGACTCGACGTCGGCGTTTATTGCGGCGTTCAAAAGTCTGTTCGGGTTTACCCCGGGAGAGTTGTTTCGGCAGTAAGGGCCCCATCGCTGGCAAGCCAGCTCCCACAGAGAATGATGTGAGCCGCATGATTTCGGCTCGACGCATAACCTGTGGGAGCTGGCTTGCCAGCGATTGACCGCGCAGCGGTCCGCCGGTCAGGTGCGGAAACGGCGCACCAACCCGTCCAGCTCATTGGACAACCCGGCCAGGCTCTGCGAATCCAGGCGCGCCGAGTTCGCCAGTTCTGCCACCAGTTGCGCATCGCCATGGATCTGGCTGATGTGCCGGTTGATGTCTTCAGCCACCTGATGCTGTTGTTCCGCCGCGGTGGCGATCTGCGTGTTCATGTCGCGGATCACGTCCACCGACTCGCGGATCTGCCCGAAGCTGCTGCGCGCTTCGCCGATGCGTGACACCGACTGCTGCGACACTTCCAGGCTGGCGTGCATCTGTTGCGTCACCTGGCTGGTGCGCTTGGCCAGGTTGCCTAGCAGCCCGTCGATCTCCGCGGTGGAGTCGGCCGTGCGTTTGGCCAGTGCCCGCACTTCGTCCGCCACCACCGCAAAGCCACGCCCCTGCTCACCGGCCCGCGCCGCTTCGATGGCCGCGTTCAACGCAAGCAGGTTGGTCTGTTCGGCGATCGAGCGAATGGTGCCGAGGATCGACTGAATGTCATTGCTGTCGCGCTCAAGCTGTTGCATCGATTGTGCGGACTGTTCGATTTCCTGGCTCAGGCGATCGACGCTGCTCACTGCCGCGTCGATCTGCTGCTGGCCTTCGCGGGCCTGACGCTGGCCACTGTCGGCGGATTCGGCGGCCTGGCTGCAGGAGCGTGCCACTTCGTTGGCGGTGGCGACCATTTCGT
>NZ_RCNW01000009.1:0-2413 GCF_004307605.1 Pseudomonas sp. Sample_24 | reverse complement strand
GTGTTAACGACCGGTCGCGCCCTGGAGGAGGCTCTGGGTCTTTTCCTTATGCTTTTTAAGTTGTTTATCCAGCTTGTCGGTCAATGCGTCGATCGCCGCGTACATATCGGTATGCTCCGCGTTGGCGACCACTTCATTGCCGGGAATATGCAGCGTGGCTTCGATTTTCTGCTTAAGCTTTTCGACTGTCATCGTGACCTGCACGTTGGTGATCTTGTCGAAATGTCGCTCCAGTCGTTCGAGTTTTTCGCCGATGTAGGTGCGAAGAGGTTCGGTCACTTCCAGTTGGTGTCCACTGATGTTGACTTGCATACAGCTTCTCCTTCGTTGCCAGTGCATAAAGCGGCAGACCCGATGATCTGCCACTGGAACGCTGTGGCGTGGCTCTACATCAACCGCTTGCGTTCGCTCGAAGGCGCGATCCCGAGGGATTCGCGGTACTTGGCGACGGTGCGGCGAGCCACCTGAATGCCTTGTGCCTCCAGTAAACCAGCGATCTTGCTGTCACTCAACGGCTTTTTCTGATTTTCCGCGGCAACCAGTTTTTTGATGATCGCGCGGATCGCCGTAGACGAGCATTCGCCGCCTTCGGAGGTGCTGACGTGGCTGGAAAAAAAGTATTTCAGCTCATAAATGCCCCGGGGGGTATGCATGAATTTTTGCGTGGTCACCCGGGAGATCGTCGATTCGTGCATGCCGACCGCTTCGGCGATGTCATGCAACACCAGCGGTTTCATGGCTTCGTCGCCGTACTCCAGAAAGCCGCGCTGATGCTCGACGATCTGGGTGGCAACTTTCATCAGGGTTTCGTTGCGGCTTTGCAGGCTCTTGATGAACCAGCGAGCCTCCTGCAACTGATTGCGCATGAAGGTGTTGTCGGCGCTGGTGTCGGCGCGGCGCACAAAACCGGCGTACTGGGCGTTGACCCGCAGCCGTGGTACCGACTCCTGATTGAGCTCTACCAGCCAGCGCTCATTGTCCTTGCGCACGATGACGTCGGGGACGACGTACTCGGCCTCGGTGGACTCGATTTGCGAGCCCGGACGCGGGTTGAGGCTCTGGACCAGTTCGATCACCTGGCGCAGCTCATCTTCCTTGAGTTTCATGCGGCGCATCAGCTGGCTGTAGTCACGGCTGCCGAGCAGGTCTATGTAGTCGGTGACCAGACGCTTGGCTTCGGCCAGCCACGGAGTCTTGGCGGGCAACTGGCGCAGTTGCAGCAACAGGCATTCGCCAAGGTTGCGCGCGCCGATACCGGCCGGCTCGAATTGCTGGATGCGGTGCAGGACGGCTTCGATTTCGTCCAGCTCGATATCCAGTTCCGGATCGAACGCTTCCAGGATTTCCTCGAGCGTCTCGTCCAGATAGCCCTGATTGTTGATGCAATCGATCAAGGTCACGGCAATCAGGCGATCGGTGTCGGACATCGGCGCCAGGTTCAGTTGCCACAACAGATGGCTTTGCAGACTCTCGCCGGCCGAGGTGCGGGTGGTGAAATCCCACTCGTCGTCATCGTTGCTCGGCAGGCTGCTGGCGCTGGTCTGGTAGACATCTTCCCACGCGGTGTCGACCGGCAGCTCGTTGGGGATGCGCTCGTTCCAGTCGCCTTCCTCGAGGTTGTCCACCGTCGGGGCGCTTTCCTGATACGAGGGTTCCTGAATCTCGGTGTTGGGCTTCTGTTCGACGTTGTCGGCCAGAGGGTCGGAATTGTCGAAATCCTCACCATCTTCCTGGCGTTCGAGCATCGGATTGGACTCCAGGGCCTCCTGGATTTCCTGTTGCAGGTCCAGGGTCGACAATTGGAGCAGGCGGATGGCCTGTTGCAGCTGCGGTGTCATCGTCAGCTGCTGGCCCATTCTCAAGACTAGCGATGGTTTCATGGCAGGGGCTTAACACCTTATTCGCCGGCGCACATGCGCCATCCACTACAGGGCGCCGAAGCGCCAAACATAAGCAAATTATATGCCTGAAACTGAAGTGTTTGCCTAGACCGCTGTAACAATAAAAACTGGTTGATTTTTACTGTTTGTCGCGAACTGTACCGCCATGAGCTTCAGTGCTTACAGGCGGAACTCGTGGCCCAGATACACTTCCTTGACCAGATCGTTGGCCAGGATGGTGTCGGAGTCACCTTCGGCGATCAGTTGGCCATCGTTGACGATGTAGGCGGTTTCACAGATATCCAGCGTTTCACGGACGTTGTGGTCGGTGATCAGCACGCCAATGCCCTTGGCCTTGAGGTGATGAATGATCTGCTTGATATCGCCTACCGAAATCGGGTCCACGCCGGCGAAAGGTTCGTCGAGGAGAATGAATTTCGGGTTGGTGGCCAATGCCCGGGCGATTTCCACGCGACGACGCTCACCACCGGACAGGCTCATGCCGAGGTTGTCGCGGATGTGGCTGATGTGGA
>NZ_RCNW01000361.1:0-18763 GCF_004307605.1 Pseudomonas sp. Sample_24 | reverse complement strand
TGATCGCCACCACCTTGTCGCAGGCACCGATGCCTTGCAGGTGCTGGATCGCCCCGGAAATACCCACCGCCACGTACACCCGCGCGGTAACCCAGGTACCTGACGCACCCACCTGGCGGTCGCGGGCCATGAAGCCATCGTCCACCGCCACCCGCGAAGCACCTTCGGTGGCACCGAGCGCCGCGGCGGTCTGGTGGAACAAATCCCAATCCTTGACCCCGTTGCCGCCGGAGAAAATGAATTCGGCTTCGGCCATGGGAATCGCCGCCGGGTCCACCGCCACCGCCCCCAGATCCTCGATGCGCGAGAGACTGCGGGCGACGGTTGTGGATAACTCAACCGGCAACGCTTCGTGACGGGTTTCGCTGACCGGTTCGGCGCATTCAACGGCGGCCAGAATCAAACGCGCTAACGGGCGGGCCAAGTCTTGCAGACCGGCGCCGGCGCGGCCGATGCATTGCTCATCCTTGACCTGCCAGACACGCGTGGCCGGACGTTCGCCCAGCGCCGCGGCAAAACGCCGACCCAATTCGCCGCCACCGCTGCGGCTGTCCGGCAGTAGCCAGTGGCGCGGATTGAACTGGTTATCCACAGCTCGCAGGCCCTGGACCCGCTGCTCCGGTGCATAACCATTGAATGCTTCGCCATCAAGCACCAGCAGGCGATCGACACCTGCGTTGGCAAACGTACTTTCCTTGTGTTCACCAAAGACCACGGCCAACACGGCGCCGTCCTTGCCGGCAAGCTGATGGGCCAGACCCAACAGATCGCGGTCGTGGCTGCCCAAACGGCCACCGACCATGTCCGGCACCACGCAGATGTAGAACGCGGGCTGGGTCACTTGATGCAGCGGCAATTGCACTTCAACGGCGGCGGTGCGCTTGGCGGTCCCGCCCTGTTGAGCGCCACTGCGGTCGATGCGCTTGATCCCATTGGGGCCGATAAAGCCGATGCCATGGGGATTCTTGCGGATGACCCCGTTAGGGCCCATCCAGCTGTGCTGCGCCGGTTGCATGGCGGCGTGCAGCGGATGCAGACGGTTACGGGCGATCCATTCGGCACGGGGGTCGCGGCGGATAATGTCGCTCATCAATGCACCTCCGCGGGTTCACGTTTGGCCGGCGCGGCGGGCTTGGCCGCGTCCTCTTCAAGCAGCGCATCGGCCACCAGTTCGGCGATGTCCTTGATCAGTGGCCGCGGTTCGACCACGCCTTCGAGCATTGCCGTGCACTGTGGACAACCCACGGCCACCAGTTCGGCGCCGGTCTCGCGGATGTCTTCCATGCGCATGTCGGGAATCCGCTGCTTGCCCGGAATGTCGGTGATCGGCGCACCGCCGCCGCCGCCGCAGCAGCGCGAGCGGAAACCGGAACGTTGCATCTCTTTGACTTCAATCCCGAGCGCACGCAGGACCTGACGTGGCGCCTCGTATTCGCCGTTGTAGCGCCCCAGGTAACACGGGTCGTGATAGGTCACGCTGTCGCCTTTGTGCTGGCCGAGATTGAGCGCGCCGGCCTCGATGACTTCTGCCATGTAGGTGCTGTGGTGCTGCACCAGGTAGTTGCCGTCGAAGGCGCCGTATTCGTTTTTCAGCACGTGGAAGCTGTGCGGATCGCAGGTGACGATGCGGTTGAAGCTGTACTTGGCCAGGGTCTGAATGTTGCGCTTGGCCAGCAACTGGAAGGTCGCTTCATCGCCCAGGCGTCGCGCCACGTCGCCGCTGTCGCGCTCTTCGAGGCCGAGTACGGCGAAGTCGATTTTCGCCGCTTTCAGCACTTTGACAAACGCGCGCAAGGTGCGCTGGTTGCGCATGTCGAAGGCGCCATCGCCGACCCAGAACAGCACGTCGGTGGATTTCTTTTCGCTGAGCAGGTTGAGGTTCAAATCCGCCGCCCAGTTCATCCGTCCGCCCGGTGCGAAACCGCCCGGGTTGTCGGTGGCGATCAGGTTTTCCAGGACTTCGGCGCCCTTGTTCGGGGTCGCGCCCTTTTCCAGGGTCAGATGGCGCCGCATGTCGACGATGGCGTCGACGTGCTCGATCATCATCGGGCATTCCTCGACGCAGGCGCGGCAGGTGGTGCACGACCACAGGGTTTCGGCGTCCACCAGGCCGTTGACGATCGGCTGATGCGGATTACCCGCATGCTCGCCAATTGGTTTGCCTGGATACGGGCTGCCGGCGAATTTCGCATCGGTGCCGCCAGCAAGGCCGACGACCATGTCTTGAATCAGCTTTTTCGGGTTCAGCGGTTGGCCAGCGGCGAAGGCCGGGCACGCCGCTTCACACTTGCCGCACTGCACGCAGGCGTCGAAACCGAGTAGCTGGTTCCAGGTGAAATCCTTGGGTTTTTCCACGCCCAGTGGCGCATTCGGGTCATTCAGGTCCAGCGGCTTCAAGCCGGTGGAACGACCGCCGCCAAAACGCTCGGCGCGACGGTGCCAGGCCAGGTGCAGGGCGCCGGCGAAGGCGTGTTTCATCGGCCCGCCCCAGGTCATGCCGAAGAACAGTTCCGACACGCCCCACAACACGCCGACACCAAGAATCGCCGCCAACAGCCAGCCACCGAAGTTTTCCGGGAGGATCCCGGCCACCGGCAGGGTCAGCAGGAAGAACGAGGCCGAGAACGCCAGCAGGCTTTTCGGCAGGCGCATCCACGGGCCTTTCGACAGGCGCGAAGGTGGATTGCGCCGACGCAGGTAAACGAAGATCGCGCCGACGAACATCACCGCCGACATCAACAACAAGGCATAACCGAGGATGCGGTTATGCAGACCGAAACCGTGCACCACAATCGCCAGCACGATCGACGCCACCGCGCCGCCGGCCGTGGCGACGTGGGTGTTGGCGATGTACTTGTCCCGCGCGACGACGTGGTGCAAGTCGACCATGTAACGCTTGGGCATGGCGAACAGACCGCCGATCAGGTCGACCTTCGAGGCTCGGCCCCGGCGCCACATGGCTACCCGCCGCAACGCGCCGAGAACCGCAAGGCCCAGGGCAGCGAACAACAGGATTGGAAGAAGGGTGTTCAACATAGGTGTTGCTCCCAAAGACCGCAGGGTCGTGTGCGTGCTGGTAAGAGCAACGCACTACTTGTGGCGAGGGAGCTCGCTCCCGCTGGAGCGCGAAGCGCTCCCAAAACAGCCGCAGTTGCATATCTGATGCACCTCGACTGCAGGTTTTGGGGCCGCTTCGCAGCCCAGCGGGAGCAAGCTCCCTCGCCACAGGTGATGGTGGTTATCCGTTAGAAATCCTTGCACAGCCGCAATGCGTCATAGATCGCCGCATGCACGTTACGCTGGGCCACGCAGTCGCCGATACGGAACAACAGATAGCCGTCGCCGCTCTGCTCCAGGCAAGGTTGCGGCTTGATCGCGAACAAGGCTTCGACGTCGATCTGGCCTTTGTTGCGCGAGCCTTCCTTCATCGCGTAGTAGATTTCCTCGTCCGGGCGCACACCGTTTTCGATGACCACCTGATCGACTACCCGCTCCTCTTTGGCGCCGGTGTATTCGTTTTCCAGCACCGCTACGAGCTTGTCGCCTTCGCGGTAGACCTTCTCCAGCATCATGTCGCCGGTCATGATCACTTCTTTCGGGTACATGCTGCGGTAGTAAGTCGGGAACGACGTACCCCCGATGGCGACGCCCGGCTTGATGTCGTCGGTGACAATCTCGACCTGGCTGCCCTTGTCGGCAATGAAGTCGGCGGTGGACATGCCGGTGAACTCGCAAATGGTGTCGTAGACCAGCACGTTCTTGCCTGGCGCCACCTTGCCGTCGAGGATGTCCCAGCTGCTGACCACCAAACCTTCAGCCGCGCCCCAGTGTTCGTTCTGCTCGATGAACGGATGGCCGCCGACGGCCAGCACTACCACGTCCGGACGCAGGTCCATGATGGTTGGCGCATCTGCCGCGGTCCCCAGGCGCAGGTCGACTTTCAAGCGTGCCAGTTCCAGTTGATACCAGCGGGTAATACCGGCGATCTGGTCCCGTTGCGGCGCCTTCGAGGCGGTGGTGATTTGCCCGCCGATGAATTCTTTCTTCTCGAACAGGGTGACGTCGTGGCCACGTTCGGCGGCAACACGAGCGGCTTCCATCCCCGCAGGACCGGCGCCGACCACCACCACTTTGCGTTTCACGCCGGTGGTTTTTTCGATGATGTGCGGCAGGCCCATGTATTCACGGGAGGTCGCCGCGTTCTGGATGCACAACACATCCAGGCCTTGGTACTGACGATCGATGCAATAGTTGGCGCCGACACATTGTTTGATCTGGTCGATCTGGCCCATCTTGATCTTGGCGATCAGGTGCGGGTCGGCGATGTGCGCGCGGGTCATGCCGACCATGTCGACGTAACCGCCTTCCAGAATACGCGTGGCCTGGTTCGGGTCCTTGATGTTCTGCGCGTGCAGCACCGGAACCTTGACCACTTCCTTGATACCGGCCGCCAGGTGCAGGAACGGCTCCGGTGGATAACTCATGTTCGGAATCACGTTGGCCAGGGTGTTGTGAGTGTCACAACCCGAACCCACGACGCCGATAAAGTCGAGCATGCCGGTGTCGTCGTAATACTTGGCGATCTGCTTCATGTCTTCATGGGACAGACCGTCCGGGTGGAACTCGTCACCGCAGATGCGCATGCCGACGCAGAAATCGTCGCCGACCTCGGCGCGCACGGCTTTCAAGACTTCCAGACCGAACTTCATCCGGCCTTCGAAGGTGCCGCCCCATTCGTCGGTACGCTTGTTGACGCGCGGGCTCCAGAACTGGTCGATCATGTGCTGGTGCACGGCCGACAGTTCGACACCGTCCAGGCCACCGGCCTTGGCACGGCGCGCGGCTTGCGCGTAGTTGCCGATCACCCGCCAGATCTCTTCCGGCTCGATGGTCTTGCAAGTGGCACGGTGCACCGGCTCACGCACGCCAGACGGCGACATCAGGGTCGGCCAGTTGAAACCATCCCAGCGCGAGCGACGGCCCATGTGGGTAATCTGGATCATGATCTTGGCGCCGTGCTTGTGCATGGCGTCGGCCAGGTTCTGGAAATGCGGAATGATGCGGTCGGTGGACAGGTTGACCGAACTCCACCACTCCTGCGGGCTGTCGATGGCAACCACGGACGAACCGCCGCAGATCGCCAGGCCGATCCCGCCCTTGGCCTTCTCTTCGTAATACTTGACGTACCGGTCGGTGGTCATGCCGCCGTCGGTCGCGTAAACCTCGGCGTGCGCGGTGCTGAGCACGCGGTTGCGGATGGTCAGTTTGCCGATCTGGATCGGCTGGAACATTGCTTCGAAAGCCATGGCGGGTTCCTCGACTTACAACGGCTTGACGATGAACAAGCCGTCTTCGTGGCCCTCTTCGGAGCCACCGTAGACTTGCTCGGCCACGGTGCGGATCTTGCTGCCGCGGGCGGCGAGGATCTGGTCCATCGCACCGGCAAACCAGCCAGTGAACATGTAGTCGACCTTGCGCCCGACCTTGCCGTACACGTAGACGAATGCCGAGTGTTCAAGCTTGACGCTGGCGGTGCCTTTGTCGAGGTCGATGTCCTGGATCTTGAACAGGCCCCAACCACGTTGCGACAAACGCTTCATGTAGTGCTCGAACACCGCGACGCCTTCCAGGCCGTGGCACTCGGCTTCTTTTTCACACCAGTGCCAGGCGGATTTGTAGCCGGCCTTGTAGAGGATTTCGGCATAGGCTTCGGCGCCCAGCACTTCCTCGATGCCCATGTGGTTGTTGACGAAGAAATGCCGTGGCACGTACAGCATCGGCAGGGCGTCGGAGGTCCAGACACCGGTTTCGCTGTCGACTTCGATAGGCAATTGCGGGGCGATCTTGGCCATGGAAACTTAACTCCAGAAAATTCGTTGTGTTGCCTGCGGCGCGGACGGCCGCAGGAAAGGATTCAGAAGTGCGGTGGCTTATTCGCCCCAGACGTCCTTTAGGACATTGACCCAGTTTTCGCCCATGATCTTGCGCACCACGCGCTCGGAATGGCCGCGCTTGAGCAGGGTTTCGGTCAGGTTCGGGAACTCGCCGACGGTGCGGATGCCCAGCGGGTTGATGATCTTGCCGAAGCTGGTCAGGCGGCGGGCATAGCCCTTGTCATGGGTCAGGTATTCGAAGAAGTCCTGGCCGTGACCCTGGGTGAAATCGGTGCCGATGCCGATGGCGTCTTCACCGACGATGTTCATGGTGTACTCGATGGCTTCGGCGTAGTCGTCGATGGTCGAATCAATGCCCTTGGCGAGGAACGGCGCGAACATGGTCACGCCGACGAAACCACCGTGGTCGGCAATGAACTTCAGTTCTTCATCGGACTTGTTGCGCGGGTGCTCCTTGAGCCCCGACGGCAGGCAATGGGAGTAGCAGACCGGTTTTTTCGATTCGAGGATGACTTCTTCGGAAGTCTTGGAGCCAACGTGGGACAAGTCGCACATCACGCCGACACGGTTCATCTCGGCAACGATTTCACGACCGAAGCCCGACAGGCCGCCGTCACGCTCGTAGCAACCGGTGCCCACCAGGTTCTGGGTGTTGTAGCACATCTGCACGATGCCAACCCCGAGCTGCTTGAACACCTCGACATAGCCGATCTGGTCTTCAAAGGCGTGGGCATTCTGGAAACCGAAAAGGATGCCGGTCTTGCCGACTTCCTTGGCCTTGCGAATGTCTGCCGTGGTGCGCACCGGCATCACCAGGTCGCTGTTCTCGCGGATCAGTTTCTGGCTGGCGGCAATGTTGTTGACGGTGGCCTGGAAGCCCTCCCACACCGACACGGTGCAGTTGGCTGCGGTCAGGCCGCCCTTGCGCATGTCTTCGAACAGTTCACGGTTCCACTTGGCAATAATCAGCCCGTCGATAACGATGCTGTCGGCGTGCAATTCGGCTGGGCTCATCAGGCTGTCCCCTTGTTAGCGATTCATGCGCCGAATCGTCTGCCGGCGCTTTGGGGCCAGCATATGCCTCGGTGCGGGGGCAGCCGGGTGCAAAAACGACAGGGGAATTGCCGAAAGCGTCAATCCGCGACAAAGGGTCGTCGCCAGGCACTGTTGGCGACCTGTTCAAGGCCGTCCGCTTGCGCCAGAATTCGCCGCATCATTGGAATAGAGCGGCGACCTGAATGAAATCCATCCTTGTGGCTTTGGCATTGATTGCGACCGGCGTACACGCAGCGCAGGAGTCCGACGACAATCCCTGCGACAAAGTCGAAAACGACGTCCAGACCCTGGAATGCTCGGCCTTCAGCAAAACCACCGCCGAAGACCTGCTCAGCGAAAACCTCAAGAGCCTGAACGAGCGCATGCAGTCGCTCTACGGCAAGAACCCGTCGCAACTGGCCGACATCACCGCCAAAATCAAGGCCGCCCAAGCCCAATGGCTGAAAACCCGCGACGCCGACTGCGCCGTCGAAGCCTTCCCGGCGACAACCGGCAGCAAGGCGTTCACCATGGCGCAGAACGATTGTGTGGCACGAATGAGTGATGAACGGTCGGAGTTTTTGGAGTCGATTGGGCAGGAATAGTCCTTAATCTTCCGCTGAAAGTTGGAACCGCATCCAGCTTTCAGCATCGTTTTCCCCTCTTCCCACAACACGTTCTGACCTCACCTACACGTATTACTTGAAAGCCCCAACCGATGGGCTTTTCACGCAACATGCTGACAATTGTTGTGAATTGGCCAACTGCAAAATATAAGTAAAGATTCGCAAATCTTATAAAAGACTTATATTCTTCCATGAACAGCATTCACTGGACTCGAAAGGCCGTTAAGCAACTGCTGAAATTGCATTCCGCTCATCAGTGCCAGGTCCGTGATGCAATCACGGCGCTGGCAGACATGCCTGATGTAGGCAATGTCAAAGCACTGGTCGGTCATGACTTCGCCTATAGACTGCGTGTCGGTAACTATCGGGTCATGTTCGATTGGGAGGGCGCGATCAAAGTGGTCAGTATTCAAGAGGTCAAAAAACGCGATGAACGCACCTACTGACATCCAAATCATCAATGACGCCGAAGGCAATCCAGCCTTCGTGGTCATTCCTTATGCGCAATATGTGGCGCAGAAGATCGAACCCGACTTGATCCCTCATGATGTTGTCAGTCGTATCGTCGATGGCGCCACTCCCATCCGCGCCTGGCGCGAACACTTGAACCTTACTCAGGATGAAGTGGCCAAACGCATGGGCATTTCCCAACCGGCTTTCGCTCAGCAGGAAACCGTTGCCAAGCCTCGCAAGGCCACACGCGAAAAAATCGCGGCGGCTTTTGGGATCACCGCCAGTCAACTTGAGCTGTAAGCTTCACGCCATCAGCCAGTCAAGGGATTCAACATGAAAGTCTGTGGCATCGAAATCAAGGGCAGCGAAGCGATCATTGCCGTGGCGTCTCTCGACGGTACGAACCTGGGTCACGTCGCCCTCAATACCAAGAAAATTGCCCTGGACGATGATGACGAGGCGGCCAACGTCAAGTTGTTCGCCGCGCAGGTGGCGTCGTTTGTCCGGGAGAACTCCATCGACCGCATCGCGATCAAGAAGCGCGGCAAGAAAGGCGAATTCGCCGGTGGGCCGACCACGTTCAAGATCGAAGGGGTTTTCCAGTTATTGGAGAATTGCGAGGTGACGCTGCTGTCTCCGCAGACCATCACGGCGCAGTGCAAGAAATTCAGTGTCCAGCTGCCAGAGACGCTGAACAAGTATCAGCATGAGGCTTACAAGGCGGCGTGTTCGGCGTTATTGAAAAAGTAGACGACGCAAATCCCGTAGGAGCGAGGCTTGCCAGCGAAGGCGGAGTGTCAGAACTGGCCTTTTCGCGTGCAAGCCTCGCTCCTACAGGGGCCTCGGGTGTTTACGCTTTAGCGGTACGCCTGTCTTCTCGCGGACATCGCTCATATTTCGCCCGATAGCTGCGGGTGAAATACGATGGCGACTCAAACCCACAGGCAATGCTCACTTCCAGAACGCTCATGTCCGTCTGGCGCAGCAATTGCCGCGCTTTTTCCAACCGTAACCGCAGATAGAAATTGCTCGGCGTATCGTTCAGGTGCAACCGAAACAGTCGCTCCAACTGTCGCCGCGTCACCTTGATCGATTCCGCCAATTCCAGCGTGCTCAGCGGCGGTTCGCTGTGCTGTTCCATCTCGCCGATCACGTGCACCAGCTTCTTGTTGCTGATGCCATAGCGTGTCGCGACTTCCATGCGCTGGTGGTCTTTGCGCGGGCGGATGCGGCCGAGCACGAACTGCTCGCTGACCTGGATCGCCAGTTCCGGGCCATGGGCCTGGGCGATCAAATCGAGCATTAAATCGATAGAGGCGGTGCCGCCAGCGGAAGTGATGCGCCGACGATCAATCTCGAACAGCTCCTGGGTAACGCTCAGCTGTGGATAGGATTCCTTAAAGGCGTCGATGGCTTCCCAGTGCAGCGTCAGACGATGACCCTCGAGCAGGCCCGCTTCGGCGAGGATGAAGCTGCCGGTGTCGATGGCGCCGAGGGTCACGCCCTCGTTGTCCAGGCGGCGCAGCCAGTGCTCCAGCACCGGAGTGGCGAACTTCAACGGTTCGAAGCCGGCGACCACCAACAAGGTCGCGCCTTTTTTCAGTGGCTCCAGCGCCGCATCGGCGTTGACCGACATGCCGTTGCTGGCCAACACCGCCCCGCCATCGGCACTCAGCACATGCCAGCGATACAACTCGCCACGAAAACGATTGGCGACCCGCAACGGCTCGATGGCCGAGATAAATCCAATGGCCGAGAAACCCGGCATCAACAAGAAATAGAAATCCTGGGACATGGAGCGCACTCGATGGC
This sequence comes from Pseudomonas sp. Sample_24, assembly GCF_004307605.1. Taxonomy (NCBI): domain Bacteria; kingdom Pseudomonadati; phylum Pseudomonadota; class Gammaproteobacteria; order Pseudomonadales; family Pseudomonadaceae; genus Pseudomonas; species Pseudomonas sp. Sample_24. The sequence continues at coordinate 8,943 of NZ_RCNW01000361.1, read as the reverse complement.
TAGTAGCGAGAGGGCGGGTAGCGTGAGGACGTTGATACGCCACTTGCCAGCGGCATTCAAGAGGTCAGGTCGCTGCAGTGCAAGAGCTGGTCGCCGCAGTGCGCTTTCATCGGTGCGTTGCTGCGTAACTTGGCATCACCGGCACGCAAAGATGACCGGATCCACAATAATGAAACTGCCGAGGAACCTGAGAATGAAACGACTGATCAGCAGCTGTGTTCTTGCACTCAGTGGTACCGCTTTGCTGAGCGCCAGCGTCATGGCCGCCGAACCCGCCTCTTGCCAGAACGTGCGCATGGGCGTGGTGAACTGGACCGACGTCATCGCCACCAGCGCGTTGACCCAGGTATTGCTCGACGGCCTCGGCTACAACACCAAACAAACCAGCGCCTCCCAGCAAATCATCTTCGCCGGGATCCGCGATCAGCGTCTCGACCTGTTCCTGGGTTACTGGAACCCGCTGATGACCCAGACCATTACGCCGTTCGTCGAGGCCAACCAGGTCAAGGTGCTCGAAGCGCCAAGCCTGAAAGATGCCCGCGCCACCCTCGCCGTTCCGACCTACCTCGCCGACAAAGGCCTGAAAACCTTCGCCGACATCGCCAAATTCGAAAAAGAACTGGGCGGCAAGATTTACGGCATCGAGCCTGGTTCGGGGGCCAATACCCAGATCAAGGCGATGATCAGCAAGAACCAGTTCGGCCTTGGCAAGTTCCAGTTGGTCGAGTCCAGCGAGGCCGGGATGCTTGCCGCCGTCGATCGCGCCGTGCGCCGCAAGGAAGCCGTAGTGTTCTTCGGCTGGGCGCCGCACCCGATGAACGTCAACGTGGACATGACCTACCTCTCCGGCAGCGAAAACGCCCTTGGGCCGGACGAAGGCAAGGCCACGGTATGGACCGTCACCGCGCCGAAATACGCCGAGCAGTGCCCGAACATCGGCCGCCTGCTGAGCAACCTGACCTTCTCCGCCGAAGACGAGAGCCGGATGATGCAACCGCTGCTGGACCACAAGGACGCTTTCGAATCGGCCAGGCAATGGCTCAAGGATCACCCGCAGGACAAGAAACGCTGGCTTGAAGGTGTGACCACTTTCGACGGCAAACCAGCAGCTGAAAACCTGCAGTTGACCAGTAAGTAACCCGCTCCTTTTTCTGAACCGAACCACCGATTCGCAGCCCGACAGGGCTGCGAGCGGAACCACCACGCCTGAAGGAACCCGCCTCATGAACCACGACGTCATCATCACCTGCGCACTCACCGGTGCTGGCGACACGACCGCCAAGAGCCCACACGTGCCAGTCACCCCGAAACAGATTGCCGCTGCCGCCGTGGAAGCGGCCAAGGCCGGCGCCACCGTGGTTCACTGCCACGTTCGCGACCCGCAAACCGGCAAATTCAGCCGTGATGTGGCGCTGTACCGCGAGGTCATGGAGCGCATCCGCGAAGCTGACGTCGATATCATCGTCAACCTCACCGCCGGCATGGGCGGCGACCTGGAAATCGGCGCCGGCGAGAACCCGATGGAGTTCGGCCCGAACACCGACCTGGTCGGCCCGCTGACCCGTTTGGCCCACGTCGAAGAACTGCTGCCGGAAATCTGCACCCTCGATTGCGGCACCCTGAACTTCGGTGATGGCGACACCATTTACGTGTCCACCCCGGCCCAGCTGCGCGCTGGCGCCAAACGCATTCAAGAGCTGGGCGTTAAGCCTGAGCTGGAAATCTTCGACACCGGTCACCTGTGGTTCGCCAAGCAAATGATCAAGGAAGGCTTGCTCGACAATCCGCTGTTCCAGTTGTGCCTGGGTATCCCGTGGGGCGCCCCGGCTGACACCACCACCATGAAAGCCATGGTCGACAACCTGCCTGCGGACGCCGTATGGGCTGGCTTCGGCATCGGCCGCATGCAAATGCCGATGGCGGCGCAAGCGGTGTTGCTGGGCGGCAACGTGCGTGTCGGCCTGGAAGACAACCTGTGGCTGGACAAGGGCGTACTGGCGACCAACGGCCAATTGGTCGAACGCGCCAGCGAAATCCTCAGCCGCCTCGGCGCCCGCGTACTGACCCCGGCTGAAGGCCGCAAGAAAATGGGCCTGACCCAGCGCGGTTAACCATCTGCATAAAACCTGTAGGAGCAAAGCTTGCTCGCGATGATGTCGGTACATCCAACGCATTGTCTGCGACTTTAATGCCGCTATCGCGAGCAAGCTTTGCTCCTACGGGGTTCATCGAATCTTTCAGGAAATCACCATGAGCTTTATCACCGAAATCAAAACCTTCGCCGCGCTGGGCAGCGGTGTCATCGGCAGCGGTTGGGTATCCCGCGCCCTCGCCCACGGCCTCGACGTGGTGGCCTGGGATCCGGCGCCCGGTGCCGAAGCCGCATTGCGCAAGCGTGTCGCCAATGCCTGGGGCGCACTGGAAAAACAGGGTCTGGCACCCGGTGCCTCGCAGGATCGCCTGCGTTTTGTCTCGACCATTGAAGAATGTGTTCGCGACGCCGATTTCATCCAGGAAAGTGCCCCGGAACGCCTTGAGCTGAAACTGGACCTGCACAGCAAGATCAGCGCCGCCGCCAAGCCCAATGCCCTGATTGGCTCCAGCACCTCGGGCTTGTTACCCAGCGAGTTTTACGAGAGCTCGACCCACCCGGAACGCTGCGTAGTGGGTCACCCGTTCAACCCGGTTTACCTGTTGCCATTGGTGGAAGTCGTCGGCGGCAAAAACACGGCACCCGAAGCCGTGCAAGCGGCGATGAAGGTCTACGAATCACTCGGCATGCGCCCGCTGCACGTGCGCAAGGAAGTGCCAGGGTTCATAGCCGACCGTCTGCTTGAAGCGCTGTGGCGTGAGGCGCTGCACCTGGTCAACGACGGCGTGGCAACCACCGGCGAGATTGACGACGCGATCCGTTTTGGCGCGGGTCTGCGCTGGTCATTCATGGGCACGTTCCTGACCTACACGCTCGCCGGCGGCGATGCCGGTATGCGCCACTTCATGTCGCAGTTCGGCCCGGCGTTGCAGTTGCCATGGACCTATCTGCCGGCCCCCGAACTGACTGACAAGCTGATCGACGATGTGGTCGATGGCACCAGCGATCAGTTGGGCAAGCACAGCATTTCGGCGCTGGAGCGCTATCGTGATGATTGTCTGCTGGCGGTGCTTGAGGCGGTGAAGACCACCAAAGAGAAGCACGGGATGAGTTTCAGCGAGTGATGTGTTGATCGTTCCCACGCTCTGCGTGGGAATGCAGCCCGGGACGCTCCGCGTCCCAACGACGTGACGCAGAGCGTCACAGGAGGCGTTCCCACGCAGAGCGTGGGAACGATCGTGCCTGGAGATAAACATGCCCACCCTCACCACCTACCAGACCAGAATCATCCCCGACTGGGTCGACTACAACGGCCATCTGCGCGATGCCTTTTACCTGTTGATTTTCAGCTACGCCACCGATGCCCTGATGGATCGCCTCGGCATGGACAGCAACCAACGCGAAGCCAGCGGCAACTCGTTGTTCACCCTGGAATTGCACCTCAATTACCTGCACGAGGTGAAGCTAGATGCCGATGTCGAAGTGCATACCCAGATCATCGCCCACGACAGCAAACGCCTGCACCTCTACCACAGCCTGCATCGGGTCGGTGACGACAAAGAGCTGGCGGGCAACGAGCAAATGCTTCTGCATGTCGACCTTGCCGGACCTCGTTCCACGCCCTTCAGCGAACAGACCCTGGACAAGCTGCAAGCCATCGTCGCCGAGCAAACCGACCTGCCAACCCCTGAATACATCGGCCGAGTGATCGGGTTACCACCCAAAAAATAACCAGGAGATCGCCATTGAACACCGCCGCCGCTTTTGCCGACTTCCGTACTTATCCGTTGATCAGCGCGCTGACAGGCGTGCAGGCTTTGGCGGATCGGGTTCTGGTGAAGTGGGCCGACAATCGCATCAGCCCCTTCCACCACCCATGGCTGCGTGACAACTGCCCCTGCTCGCAATGCGTCTATAGCGTGACACGTGAGCAGGTGCTGGAAATTGTCGACGTGCCGGAAAACCTGATGCCGGCGCAAACCACTGTCGACGCTCAAGGTTGCCTGTGCATCGAGTGGCAGGACGGCCACTTCAGCCGCTTCGATCCAGGCTGGCTGAGGGCACATGCCTATGACGACGAGTCCCGCGCCGAACGCTTGGCCAACAAGCCCAAAGCCCGGCTTTGGCACAGCGACTTGTCGTTGCCGGTGTTCGAATATCAGGCGCTGATGACCGACAACGACGCCTTGCTGCAATGGCTGCTGGCGGTGCGCGATATCGGCTTGACCCAGGTCCGTGGCGTACCCACCGAACCCGGTTCCTTGAAGCTGATCGCCCAGCGCATTTCGTTCATCCGCGAAAGCAATTTCGGCGTGCTGTTCAATGTGCAATCCAGGGCCGACGCCGACAGCAACGCCTACACCGCCTTCAACCTGCCGCTGCACAGTGATTTGCCGACGCGGGAGCTACAACCGGGGCTGCAATTCCTGCATTGCCTGATCAACGATGCTGAAGGCGGCGAGAGTATTTTCGTCGACGGTTTTGCCATTGCCGATGCGTTGCGCCTGGAAGATCCGGAGTCATTCAAAAGCCTTTGCGAAATCCCCGTGGAGTTTCGCAACAAGGACCGTCACAGCGATTACCGGTGCCTGGCCCCGATCATCGCCCTGAATGCACTGGGACAGGTCTCTGAAATTCGCATGGCGAATTTTCTGCGCGGTCCGTTCGATGCGTCGGTGGAGCAGATGCCCAGGCTCTATCGCGCTTACCGGCGCTTCATTGCGATGACCCGCGAACCTCGATTCCGCTTGATGCAGCGGCTCAATCCCGGCGAGCTGTGGTGCTTCGACAACCGCCGCACCCTGCATGCACGCAATGCCTTCGACCCCGCCACCGGGGCGCGGCATTTCCAGGGCTGCTATGTCGACCGGGATGAGTTGTTGTCGCGCATTTTGGTGCTACAGCGCTAGACCGCGTCATCGTTCATCGCGGGCAAGCCTCGCTCCTACAGGATTTGCGTCGTTCGATAATAATGTGAACAACACAAGACCCTGTAGGAGCAGGGCTTGCCCGCGATGGCACCTGCACAGACACACAAAAAACCCGGATAAAAAAAGCCCCGATCAAGCCGTGACAGGATCGAGGCAGAGGGTACTGTTGAGGAGCTGCCATGCGAGGGTGACCAAACCTTCGTGAAGCGAGCTGAGTCCAGTGTGCCCACTCAGCTCGCTGGCAAGTTAGTCGAAAACGACCTGTTCATAGCCATTGCGGCCATTGCGACAAATCGCCCTTGCCCACACCAGGCACCCCCACCAGAATCGAACCACGACACCGTTCCCAGAAGAAGGATTTGCGTCATGATGCACGCCGATTTGATTGACCAGGAAGACCTGTTGGGCCAGCTCAAGTCGCTGGGTTTTCAAGTACCGATCGGTTCCACCGCCGAGCAGGCTTGCGAGTGTGCGGTGCGGGGCTTGAACGATGAACGGGCAATCGTGCTGCGTACCATGGTCAAGCAGATGTACACCAGCAGCGCGACCATCCTGCCGGCCGTGCGCCAGGCTATCGACAAACAATTGCTGCCGGCGTTGGCGCAGTATCAGCAGAGCCATAGGGGCTGATTTTCAGCACTGAGCGACTTCTCCTTGTGGCGAGGGAGCTCGCTCCCGCTCGACCGCGAAACGGTTGCAAAAACAGCGAATGCGGATTGTCAGAACGACCGCATTTGCCGGTTTTGGGGCTGCTGCGCAGCCCAGCGGGAGCGAGCTCCCTCGCCACAGTAGCCCGAGAGTTTTAGAGCCTTACGCTGGCAAACGTCGACTCATTGCGCGCCTGGCTCAGCGCTGACAACGGCCCGGACAGCGGCGACAGTACCAGCGCTTGTGGCAGCGGCATCATCGCCACTTGCTGTGTCGTGTTGGAACCCACACGCTCGTCACGCGGCGGTATGCCGAAGTATTCGCGGTAGCACTTGGAGAAGTGCGGCGTGGAAACGAAGCCACACACCGACGCCACCTCGATGATCGACATCGGCGTTTGCTTGAGCAGCTGCCGCGCACGGATCAGACGCAGCTTCAGGTAGTAACGCGACGGTGAGCAGTGCAGGTATTTCTGGAACAGCCTTTCCAGCTGACGACGCGAGACGGCGACATACACCGCCAGTTCGTCAAGGTCGATCGGCTCTTCGAGGTTGGCTTCCATGAGCGCAACGATTTCCTGCAACTTCGGCTGATTGGTGCCGAGCATGTGCTTGAGCGGCACACGCTGGTGATCCTGTTCGTTGCGGATACGTTCGTAGACAAACATTTCCGAGATCGCGGCAGACAACTCACGGCCGTGATCGCGGCTGATCAGGTGCAGCATCATGTCCAGCGGCGCGGTGCCACCGGAGCTGGTGAAACGGTTGCGGTCGAGGGTGAACAGGCGAGTACTCATGGCTACCCGCGGAAAAGCTTCCTGCATCGCCGCCAGGCATTCCCAGTGCACGCTGCAATCGAAACCATCCAGCAAACCGGCGCAAGCCAAGGCCCAGCTGCCAGTGCATACCGCGCCGAGGCGACGGGACTGACGCGCCTGGCTTTGCAGCCATGACACGTGTTCGCGGGTAACAGTGCGTTGAATGCCGATACCGCCGCAGACAATCACGGTGTCGAGTGGCGGTGCTTTGTGCATGGAGGCGTCAGGGGTGATTTGCAAACCGTCACTGGCCCAGACCTGGCCGCCATCGACAGTGAGTGTGGTCCAGCGATACAACTCCCGGCCCGACAACTGGTTGGCCATTCGCAATGGTTCTACAGCGGACGCCAGGGAAATCAGCGTGAAATTGTCCAGCAGCAGAAAGCCGATGGATTGAGGCGCACGGTTCTGGGGTTGGGCCCCGGAGTTGAACGACGTCATCGCGGTATCTCCTCACACAAAGCGGGTGATGGCCTCAGGCGGAGGCTCTTGTTATTGCCATCGTTCTCACGCTGGAGACGGGCTTTGTAATGACAGAGCAATTGCCATGCCTAAATTTGAATGCACGTTCAATAACTCCTAAAAACGACGTCGGAATGTGTCTATATATGACGCGCGGCGAGTAGGGGTTAAGAGTGCCATCAGGCGAGACAAGTGCTCTGCCCCGTTGCGTGTGAGCAAATCGGTAGCACTTGTGGGAACAGGGCTGGGAGCTTTTGCAAAGAGTGTCACCACAGGCGCAGGTGACGAGTGGTCAGCTTCGTTTTTCATACCTGACCGGGCAGTCACGATTTACCTGTTAGCGACGCGCCAAAAGGTGGCGCCTTTTAAATCGAGTGTTCATTTAGCGCGCAGTTTTGACTGGTCTGGCGCTATCGCTGGCAAGCCAGCTCCCACAGGAATTTATGGTGTGATCAAGATATCAGCTACACCAGAGAATCTGTGGGAGCTGGCTTGCCAGCTCCCACAGGCAATGATGCTGTTACCAAGATGTCAGCTACACCAGAAAATCTGTGAGAGCTGGCTTGCCAGCTCCCACAGGCATGATGGTGTGACCAAGATGTCAGCTACACCAGAGAACCTGTGGGAGCTGGCTTGCCAGCGATTGGGGTCACCTCGGTTTCAGCACTCCACGGCGCTCACCGCCAACCCACCCCGCGAGGTCTCCTTGTATTTGTCATGCATATCGGCACCGGTATCGCGCATGGTGCGAATCACCCGGTCCAGCGAAATGAAATGCTGACCGTCACCGCGCAGAGCCATCTGCGCGGCGTTGATTGCCTTGACCGCGGCAATCGCATTGCGCTCGATGCACGGCACCTGCACCAGGCCGCCCACCGGATCGCAGGTCAACCCAAGATTGTGCTCCAGACCGATTTCCGCCGCGTTGCACAGTTGCTCCGGTGTTGCGCCGAGGATTTCCGCCAGCCCTGCCGCCGCCATGGCGCAGGCCGAACCCACTTCACCCTGGCAACCCACCTCGGCACCGGAGATCGAAGCGTTTTTCTTGCACAGGATCCCGACCGCTGCCGCGCCGAGGAAGTAATCGACGACATTGGCGTCGGTCACGTCTTCGCTGAATTTCATGAAGTAGTGCAGCACCGCCGGAATGATTCCCGCCGCGCCATTGGTCGGCGCCGTGACCATGCGCCCGCCGGCGGCGTTTTCTTCGTTGACCGCGAGGGCGAACAGGTTGACCCACTCCATGGCGCTGAGAGTGGAGCCGATCACGTTGGGCTTGTTCAGTTCCTGCAAGCTGCGATGCAACTTGGCCGCGCGCCGCCGCACGTTCAGGCCACCGGGCAGAATGCCCTCGTGCTTGAGGCCGTGTTCGACGCAATCCTGCATGGCGCGCCACAGCGTCATCAGGCCGCTGCGGATCTCCTCTTCGCTGCGCCAGACCTTTTCGTTGGCCAGCATCAATTGCGCCACGCGCAGGTTGTGCTTCTTGCACAGTTCCAACAGCTCGGCGGCGCTGGAAAAGTCGTACGGCAACACCGTGCGATCAAGGTCGACGACTCCGCTGGAGGCCTGTGCCTCGTCGACGACGAAACCGCCGCCGACCGAATAGTAGGTGTCACGATGCAACTCGCCTTCATCGCCTTCGACAACCAGGGTCATGGCGTTGGGATGAAACGGCAGGTTTTCGTCAATCAGGCGCATGTCCCGAGCCCAGATGAACGGCACCGACAGGCGTCCGTCGAGCAACAGCGTGTCGGTCTCGCGCAAGGTGGCGATGCGGATGCCGATTTGCGACGGATCGATCGCGTCCGGCCACTCGCCCATCAAACCCATGATCACTGCGTTGTCGCTGCCGTGACCAATGCCAGTGGCGGACAAAGAACCATAGAGCTGAACTTCAACGCGCCGCACTTGCTCAAGCAGTCCCCGCTCGCGCAAACCCTGGACGAACAGCGCCGCCGCGCGCATCGGCCCCACGGTGTGCGAACTGGAAG
>NZ_RCNW01000291.1:0-18895 GCF_004307605.1 Pseudomonas sp. Sample_24 | reverse complement strand
ACATTGGGCACGATATTGCGCCACGAAGCGATTTCAATCTTCATGCCAAGGCCGGCCAGAATGCCCGACATGTTGGCGATGGTTTGCTCCAGCGGCAGGTCCTTGCCGACGATGTAGGTGCCCGCCTCCGACATGGAAGCAGGCATCAACAACGCCTGGGCATCGGCGTCCAGGTTCTCCACTTCTTCAATCACGAACTCAGGCCCGGCTTGCACCACCTTCTTCACCGTGCAGCGGTCGATGGAGCGCAAAATGCCCTGACGGTCCTTGTCGGAGATGTCGGCCGGCAACTCGACCTGAATCTTGAAGATCTGGTTGTAGCGGTTTTCCGGGTCGACAATATTGTTCTGGGACAGGCGGATATTGTCGGTGGGAATGTTGCGGGTCTGGCAGTACAACTTCACAAAGTAAGCCGCACACAACGCCGACGAAGCCAGGAAGTAATCGAATGGACCCGGTGCCGAACCATCGCCCTTGTAGCGGATGGGTTGGTCGGCAACCACGGTGAAGTCATCGAACTTGGCTTCAAGTCGAAGGTTGTCGAGAAAGTTGACCTTGATTTCCATGCGGGATTACCAGAATACGAGCTAAACGAATGGCGGCCATTATCCGGCTTTTCAGCTGCAAGTCTTGTGCTTTTCAGTCATGGCCGCTGAGCGGGAGAGACCGCTGGCGAATTCGTTGCCGACACCGCCCGCGCGCAGGCGGACGGCGAATGTGCGCTGGCAGGTGATCATCAAACCGAAGTTTGCACCTCCACAGCCTCCCGGCCTTTGAACGCCAGGGAGAAGAAGAAAAAGATCACCAATGCAAAACCTGCCGGGAACAACCAGATGTGCTTCCAGTCATGGCCGCCCGCTGTCGTGGCGTAGTGATCGGTCACCTGCCCCGCCACCCAGAAACCGATCAGCATGCCCAGACCGTAAGTCGCCAACGTAATCAAGCCTTGGGCCGAACTCCTGAAACGTTCCGAGGCCTTGGCGTCGGTGTAGATCTGGCCCGAAACGAAGAAGAAGTCGTAACAGATGCCGTGCAAAGCGATGCCGGTGAACAGCATGAAGGCCAGGTCGCCGTTATTGCCGTAGGCAAACAGCAGATAGCGCAAGGCCCACGCCAGCATGCCCACCAACAGCGCGAGCTTGATCCCGAAGCGATGGATGAACAGCGGCAGAAGCAGCATGAACAACACTTCGGAGACTTGCCCGATGGCCATTTTCGCCGTGGGATTGGTCACGCCGATTTCCGCCAGGAACGGGTTGGCGTTCTGGTAGTAAAACGCCAGTGGAATGCAGATCAGGATCGAGGCGATGAAGAACACCAGGTAGCTGCGATCCTTGAGCAGACCGAGGGCGTCCAGCCCGAGCATTTGCTTGAGACCGACACGCCCCGCTTCCGGCTGCAATGGCGCGGTACGCGGCAAGGTAAAGCTGTAGAGCCCCAACAGCAGCGAGGCGATCGCCGACATCAAGAACGTATTGCGCAACCCGCCAGACGAAATCGCCGCTTGCGAGTCCCAGGCGAACACAAAACTGATCACCACACCGGCGACGATCCAGCCGATTGTGCCCCACACGCGAATGCGCGAAAACTCCAGGGCCGGGTCGCTCATCTGGCGGAAAGCCACCGAGTTCACCAGCGCCAGGGTCGGCATGTAAATCATCATGTAGGCCAGCACAAACGGGTAGAACGTGCTGAAGTCAGGCGCTTGATACAGCTGATAGAGCAATACCGCGCCGACCAGGTGCAACACCGCGAGGATGCGCTCGGCATTGAAGAACCGGTCGGCAATCAGGCCGATCACAAAAGGCGCGATGATCGCGCCCCAGGACTGGGTCGAAAACGCCATGCCGATCTGCCCGCCACTGGCGCCCAGATTGCTGGCAAGGAATGTACCGAGGGTGACGAACCAGCCACCCCAGATAAAGAACTGCAGGAACATCATTGCGCTCAGTCGCGCGGTCATCAACGTCATAACAGTCACCGTCTTATTGTTGTTTTTTACCAGCAAGGGACCTGCATCAGGCGTCGGGCAACCCCAGCAAACGCCGATTGAAACGCTCATCAGCAGACACCCCGGCGAAGTCGTCGAAGGCTTTGCGCGTCCTGGTGATCATGTGTCGCTCGATGAACGCTGCACCTTCAGCGGCACCCTGCGCGGAATCCTTCAGGCAGCATTCCCACTCCAGCACGGCCCAACCGTCGAAGTCGTATTGGGTCAATTTGCTGAAGATCGATCTGAAATCGATCTGGCCGTCGCCCAACGAGCGGAAGCGCCCCGGCCGCTCGACCCAGCCTTGGTAACCGCCATAGACACCCGAACGGGCATCGGGGCGGAACTCGGCGTCCTTGACGTGGAACATGCGGATGCGCTCGTGGTAGCGGTCGATGAACCCCAGGTAATCCATTTGCTGCAGCAACAGATGGCTCGGGTCGTAGAGGATGGCGGCGCGGGGATGGTGATCGACCGCCTCGAGAAAACGCTCGAACGAAGCGCCGTCATGCAGGTCTTCGCCGGGGTGGATTTCGTAGCACAGGTCGACCCCGGCGGCTTCGAAGCAGTCGAGGATCGGCAGCCAGCGCTTGGCCAGTTCGGCGAAACCTTGCTCGACCAAACCGGCCGGACGCTGTGGCCACGGGTACATGTATGGCCACAGCAACGCACCGGAAAACGTCGCGTGAGCCTTCAAGCCCAGACGTTGACTGGCGCGCGCGGCCAGTTTCAACTGGTCGATGGCCCATGCAGTGCGCGCCTCGGGCTGCCCACGCAAATGCTGTGGCGCGAAATCATCGAACAGCGTATCGAACGCCGGATGCACTGCCACCAATTGCCCTTGCAGATGGGTCGACAGCTCACTGATTTCGACACCCGCGCCGGCGCACACGGCTTTCAATTCGTCGCAGTAGCTCTGGCTTTCGGCAGCGCGTGCGAGGTCGATGAACTGCGTCCCCAGCGTCGGCAACTGAATACCTTTGTAACCCTGGGAGGCCGCCCATCGGGCGATGTTGGCCAAGGTATCGAACGGGGCCTCGGCGGACATGAACTGCGCAAGGAAAATCCCCGGGCCGCGCATGCCGGATGAAGATTGAGAAAAGTCGGTCATGGAGGTCTCCAGCGTCATGGGGTACAGACCAGTTCGGTCCACTTGGCGTCGCCGCGATGGTTGGCGATGACGGTTTCAATGAACGCCATGCCACGCAGGCCGACGTCGATACCGGGCACGCCCGGCGCGTCATGCCCGGCAACCTCGCCGCGAATCGCCTTGGCTAAATCGCCGTACAGATTGGCCATGGCTTCGAGATAGCCTTCGGGATGGCCGGCGGGCAGGCGCATACGCTGGCTGGCGGCTGCGCACAACCACGCCTGGCCGACCCCGGAACGCAGGATGCGCAAGGGCTGATCGAGGGCTCGGTGGATCAGGCTGGCCGGTTCCTCCTGCCGCCACTCCAACCCGCCCTTGTCGCCGTAGACACGGATCTTCAACGGGTTCTCTTCGCCCGCGCAGACCTGGCTGGCAATCAGCACGCCACTGGCGCCATCGGCCATCTTGAACAGCATCGAGGCATCATCGTCCAGCTGTCGGCCGTCAATATGGATACCCAGCATTGCGCACAGCTGCTCAATGGGTTGATCCGCGACAAATTCGGCCAGGGAAAACGCGTGGGTGCCGATATCACCGATGCATCCACCCAAACCGGACTGCTCAGGCAGATCACGCCAGGCGGCCTGCTTGTTGCCCTGCCCGGCGACGTCCTGGCTCAGCCAGCCTTGGGGATACTCGACAATCACCTTGCGCACGGCGCCGATCACACCACTGCGCACCATGTCCCGCGCTTGCCAGACCATGGGATAACCCAGATAAGTGTGGGCCAGGCCGTACAAACGATCGCTGCGCTCAACCACCGTTTTGAGGGTGAGCAGTTCGGCCAGATTCAACGCTGCGGGTTTTTCACTGAATACATGAAACCCCGCGCTCAGCGCCTCGCTGGCAACCGGCGCGTGCAGATGATTGGGGGTGACGATCACCACCAGTTCCATGCGTTGTTCCATTGGCAAGGCACGTTCGGCTTCGAGCATTTGGCGCCAGTCGCTGTAGCAGCGTGACGCCGCCAAGCCCAGCGCTGCGCCGGTGCCTTGATTGTTTTCGGCGTCGCGGCTGAACGCGCCACACACCAGTTCAAAGCGCCCATCGAGCCCGGCGGCCTGACGGTGGGCCTTGGCGATGAAGGCACCTTCGCCACCACCGACAAATCCCATTCTTATTTTTGGCACGACAGCGTTCATTGCATTTTTTCTCTATCTGGACTGGAAACCGGCCATGATGTAACCGGTTACATCGTGGCGGAAATTTAGGCTCAGTTCAGTGACCTGTCAAACCCCGGTTAAAACTTGACGAACATTTCAGCCCATGACCGACCTGCGGTAAGCTCACCGGCCGCGCTGTTTGAAAACGAGGTGGTCTTGTCCAATATCCGCGAAGTAGCCCGGTTGGCCGGTGTCTCGGTGGCCACCGTGTCCCGCACACTGAAGTCGCCCGAGCGCGTGCTCCCCGAAACCCGCGACAAGGTCAATGCCGCCGTGGAACAGGCCGGTTACCGTCCGAACCTGATGGCGGTGCAGTTTCGCTCGCGCAGGACCGGCAATCTGGTGATTCTGGTGCCGGCCATCGCCAATACATTCTTCGCCCGGGTCATCAGCGGTGCGCAACAGGCTGCTCAGGCCGCAAACTATCGTTTGCTACTGTGCGACACCCAGGGGCGGGAGGAAATCGAACGGGAATTCGCCGAACTGGTGTACAACCACCAAGCCGATGGCGTGATCCAGCTGCGTGCCTACGACCCGTTCGAGGCGCCCTTCCCCAACGCCGAACTGCCGCCCATCGTCAACGCCTGCGAAGTCATCCAGGGCGGTCGCCATCCAACGATCAGCCTCGACAACCGCGCCGCCGCCAAGGCCATGACTGAACATTTGATCGCACTCGGCCACCGCCGCATCGGCCTGATCAAAGGCCCGAAAAGCAGCCCGCTGACCCGCGATCGCGTGGCGGGTTATCAGGCTGCCTTGGATCAGGCGGGCATTGCCTCCGATCCTGCCTTGATCTGCCACGGTGATTTCAGCCTCAAAGCCGGCTATGACGGCGCGGCAGCGATGCTGAAACTGGCCGATCGTCCCACCGCGTTGTTTTGCGAAAATGACGAGATGGCCATCGGTGCGCTCAAGCACATCAAGCAACAAGGCCTGCGCGTGCCAGAGGATGTTTCGTTGGTGGGGTTCGACGATATCCCTTTCGCGGCTTACTGCGACCCGCCGCTGACGACCATCGCCCAACCGGCGGAAATGTTCGGCCAGACAGCCGTCGAAATGTTGATCGCGCTGATCGAGAAAAAACCGCTGGCACAGCGGCATGTGGTGTTGCCATTTGAGTTGACGTTGCGCAGCAGCACAGCGGCGCGAACCTGATCCCCGGCGGGAGCGTACCTGCTAGCGGTGCCTCACAGACATTCCTGGGCAGCGCGTTCAAGCCGGGAAGGACCGAACGTCGACGCCAGCAAAGCGCGCTCGTACAGGAACACTTTGCCTTTGTAGGCCTCGAGAACGTCGTCGGCAGCCACCTTGCTCGAGACCACGATCCGGTAACTGCGCTGAGTTTCCGAGACGGTGGTGTGCAGTGCACCTTCATGCAGTTTTGGCAGAACGCACTCTGCGTATTCTTCAGGTGCTTTTTTCGTCTGCAATGTCAGCGTCGGGTCGTTTGGCGTGGAGGCACAACCCGACAACAGCACAAATGCGACAAGGGCCAGTGGAGTTAAAATCTTCATCGCGCCGGTTCCGTTAAAAGCGTTTGAGTTGGGCGCAATTTTCACTGTTTGCTGCAGGCAACAGAACTTGTGATCAATGATGGTCACTATTACTCGAACGAATAGTCGGCGTTAGCGGCCTCATGCCACCTGCGCCTCACTGTTCGAGTTTATCGACCACCGTCCCGCGCTTGCCCTTGAAAGCGTCGCGCCGTGCAGCGCGTTCTTCGATGTAGGCTGGCGCGGGCTCGCTGATCAGCGTTTCACGACTCAGCAACTCGCCGCAATGGGCACACAACGGCCCGAGTCCCGCAGGCTGGCCGCAGACCCGGTGGATATGACGCACGGCCAGCCCCTCGTCCGGGGATTTGCACCAGGTCTCGCCCCAGGCACGCAACGCCAGGACCACCGAGTAAAACGCCTCGCCCTTGGCAGTGAGGTGGTACTCGTAGCGCGGCGGCCGCTCGCTGTAGGCGCGGCGCTCAACCATCCCGTCAGCCTCCAGGCTTTTAAGACGCGCCGCGACCATCTGCGGCGTGCCGCCCGTCTGCACTTGAATCTCGTCATAACGATGATTGCGCATGAACAACTCGCGCAAAACCAGCACGGTCCAGCGATCGCCGACGATGTCCTCGGCCCGTGCAATCGGGCACAACGTTTCAGGACTATTCTTCTTTACCGCCATACGGGCTTGCCTCTTTCCTAGTTACTATGATTATCATACTAACAACATGCCAAGGCAATCCCATGGCATGGGTCAGTCTAAATTCCTGGAGTATCCGTCATGTCCAACGCAGCCTACCCGCTTGATCGGACCGCTTACCTGCTGGTCGACCCCTACAATGATTTCCTGTCCGAAGGCGGCAAGATCTTCCCCTTGCTCGAGCCCATCGCCAAGCAGGTCGGCTTGCTCGATAACCTGCGCAGCCTCGACCGCACCGTCCGCGCCCTCGACATTCCGGTGGTCATCGTACCGCACCGTCGCTGGGAACACGGCGACTACGAAAACTGGGATCACCCCAGCCCCACCCAATGCAAGATCCAGCACATGCATCACTTCGCACGTGGCGAATGGGGTGGCGAATGGCATCCCGATTTCGCGCCACAGGAAGGCGACATCATCGTCCAGGAGCATTGGGGTTCCAGCGGTTTTGCCAATACCGACCTGGATTTTCGGCTCAAACAGAAAGGCATCACTCACGTGATCATCGTCGGCCTCCTCGCCAACACCTGCATTGAGGCCACTGCCCGTTACGCCCAGGAACTCGGCTATCACGTCACCCTGGTACGCGACGCCACCGCCGCGTTCAAACCGGAAATGATGCACGCCGCCCATGAACTGAATGGCCCGACGCATGCCCATTCGATTGTGACGACCGAACAACTGATCGCCACCCTCAAGCCGTGAGCCAAACATGAAACTGACCGGAAACCTGTTGATCGGCACCAGCGAAGTCCCCGCCAGTGCCGGGACCATGAAAGCGCTCAACCCAGCGACCAATCTGCTCATCGAGCCGGACTTCGCCTTCGGTGGCGTCAACGAAGTGGACATGGCGGCCAATCTGGCCGACGAAGCGTTCGACCACTACAGCCATACTTCACTGACTGAACGCGCGGCGTTCCTCGAGCGCATCGCCGCTAACCTCGATGCGCTCGCCCAGCCCTTGGCGGCGCGGGCCGCACTGGAAACCGGCCTGCCCGAGGCGCAACTCCAGGGCGAAGCGGCGAAGGCTGCCACCCAGTTCCGTCAGTTCGCCGAAGTGGTGCGCAAAGGTCGCTTCCTGCAACTGGCCATCGATCCGGCGCAGCCTGATCGCCAGCCACGGCCGCGCATGGATCATCGCCTGCAGAAAATCGCCCTCGGCCCCGTGGCCATTTTTGGTGCGAGCAACTTTCCCATCAGCTACTCGGTAGCCGGTGGCGATACTGCTTCAGCGCTGGCGGCCGGCGCGACGGTGATCGTCAAGGCGCACAACGCGCATCCTGGTGCCTCGGAGATTCAAGCGTTGGCCATTCGCAAAGCCGTGCAGGACAGCGGTTTGCCCGAAGGCGTGTTCTCCATGGTGCGTGGCGGCGGCAATGCCATCGGCGAGGCGCTGGTCGACCATCCATTGATCAAGGCCGTGACCTTCACCGGTTCGGAACAGGGTGGCATGGCGCTGTACCGCCGCGCACAGCTACGCCCTGAGCCCATCCCGGTGTTTACCGAGATGACCAGCGTCAACCCGACGTTCATCCTGCCCCAGGCCTTGGCCGTGCGCGGCGCGCAGATCGGTGACGGATTTGTCGAGCGCATGCTGGTCAACGTCGGGCAAGCCTGCCTCAAGCCGGCGATCCTGATTGCCATCGAAGGCGCCGGTTTCGAAGCCATGCGTGCCGCCATGATCAAACGTGTGGCTGACGCACCAGCGCGTCCGATGCTGACGTCGGGCATTCACGCGTCCTACCTCAGCGGTCTGGACCACCTGCAAAACGCTGGCGCTCAACCTGTCGCTGAAGGCACGGCGGCGGTGGCAGACCTGGATGGCCAGTCGGCCTTGCTTGAAGTGGACGGCGATCGCTTCCTCAGCGAATCGGCCCTGGCACACGAAGTGTTCGGTCCGGCAGCGCTGTTGGTGAAGGTCAAGGATCAGGCGCAAATGCTCGCGGTAGCGCGTGCACTGCGCGGCCAACTCAGCGCGGCAATGCATTTGGAGGAAGAAGACTTTGAACTGGCCCGCCGATTGCTGCCGATCCTCGAGCGTCGTACCGGGCGAATCGTGGTCAACGCTTTCGCCCATCCGCAGGAGGTGTCGTACGCCACCATTCACGGCGGGCCGTTTCCGGCATCGTCAGACAGCCGTTTCACCTCGGTGGGCATGACCTCGATCGAGCGTTTTTTGCGTCCGTTGTCCTATCAGGGCTTCCCTGACGCGCTACTGCCCGAGGTCTTGCGTGACAGCAACCCCTTCGGCGTGCCGCGCAGCGTGGACGGTCAGTAAACAGAAATCCGGCGCGACGCAAGCGCAAGACTATGCCGGGCTTTTCTGCAAGGCATGCACCTGATTGCGACCGTTGCGCTTGGCTTCATACAGTCCGTCATCGGCGCGGGTCACCAGGCTTTCAAGATTGTCGTTGGGCTGTGCGAAGGCGACACCGAAAGACGCGGTGATTGTGTCCAGCACAGTATCGGTGCCACGCGCCTTGATCCGCAGGGATTGCACTTTCAGGCGCAGGTGTTCGGCGAAGGTATGGGCGGCGGCCAGATCGGCGCAGCCCTCGAGCACGACACAGAACTCCTCGCCGCCGTAACGTCCTGCGAATGCATTGGCGGGCAGCGCGCCGCGCAACACTTGCCCGACATGCTGCAACACGCGGTCGCCCAATGGGTGACCGTACTGATCGTTGAATTGCTTGAAATGGTCGATGTCGAGCATGACCAGCGCCACCGCCCGGGAGGCCTTGCCCAGTGCCTGCTGCAGCAAACGGGTAAACGCCGTGCGATTGAGCAGTTCGGTCAGACCATCGACGGTGGCGGCCCGTTGGGCGCGCTCCAGTTTGTCGCGCAGGGTCTTGATTTCGTTTTGCGCAGATTGCAACTGGCCGAGGAAGTGCTCCTGCTGGCTTTGCATCACGCGGGTGCTCTGCTGCAGCTCATTGAGAATGCCCGGCAAGCGGTCGCTGACCGGTTCGTCGAGCATTTCAAGGCACTGGCCCAAGCGGTTCTGGAAGTTCTGACTGCCCTGCACGCTACGCGAAATGTCGCGCTCCATCCCGTCGACCAGACTGATGACCTGGTGCTGCTCGGCGCGAGCGTCTTCCAGTTCGTCACGAATGATGTATTCGCGAAACAGCCGGGTGGCGGATTCTGGCGGGCAACCGTCGAAGTCCCGCACAACCCGGTCCAGGTGCCGGTTGAGCTCCGGATCCAGCCCCTTGCTATAGGTGTACCAGAGCGCGTAATGCACAGGATTGGGCGGAATGTTGTGGCGAACCATCAGGGGCACGGCTTGCTTGAGCAACGCTGCGGCCTCGCGGGAGTCTTCCGGATAAAGCGCTAGAACATTCGCACGCGATTCTGATTGGCTCATGGCATCACTGTAGTTATTAATCGATGGCATTCAGACGACGCGCAGAGCATACCGATACCCCTGGCAAACGGCTATCCCGCTTTGGTTTGGAAGTGACTTTGAAATGGCCATTCCTAGCGACTATTCATGCCGATACACAAGAAATGAACAGTCTTTTTCATGAAAAGATGTCACAATGACATTACACCACTGCCATACACACTCGGTAGTCACCAAAAACATCGGCAGCATGAGGAAACGCCATGTCCATGAAAGCGCTGTTCATCTACTGGCCATTGCTGTCAATCGCCACCGCCTTCGTATTCTGTCGCCTGATCCACAAGGCCAAACTGGCTGATCGGGCAATGCAGGCACAACAACGGCGGGACTTGGCGCCCCGCGAACGAAATACCGAGGTTCAGGTTACACACAGTGACCATGCCTCGGCTCGCCTGGCGGCGTGATCCGCTGGCGTTACAGAATTGCGCATAAAAAAACCGGCCTGTTCAGGCCGGTTTTTTTATTCACTCAACAACACTTCGGTCCAGCCTTGCTCCCGTAACGGGCCTCCTGGCGTTCGCGGAAGAACGCCTCGTAGTCCATCAACGGCTGGTCCGGGTGCTTGGTTTGCATGTGCTCGACGTAGTTATCGTAGTCGGGCATGCCCACCATCAGGCGCGCGGCCTGACCGAGGTATTTGCCGAGACGACTCAGGTCATTGAACATGATCAGGCATCCGGCAGCGCTTGATACGGCGCTTCTTTATCCGTGCGCTCTTTGGTACCCCAGGCGGCAACGCCGACCTTGAGCGCAAAGAACAGGATGCTGAACACCACGAACAGGAACAGCGCGGTCAGCGTTGCATTGGTGTAGGCGTTGAAGATCACGTGCTGCATCTGGTCGATGCTTTTCGCTGGCGCCAATACCTGACCGTTGGCCAAGGCATCGCTGTACTTCTTGGCCAAGGCCAGGAAGCCGACTGCCGGGTTAGCGTCGAACAACTTGATGAAGCCCGCCGTCGTGGTGCAGATCAGCAGCCAAACGGCTGGCAGCAACGTGACCCAGACGTAACGCTGGCGCTTCATCTTGATCAGCACCACGGTGCCGAGCATCAGCGCAATACCGGCCAGCATCTGGTTGGAAATACCGAACAACGGCCACAAGGTGTTGATGCCACCCAGCGGGTCGATCACGCCTTGATACAGCAGATAACCCCACATCGCCACGCAACCGGCAGTTGCAACCAGGTTGGCGGTCCAGGATTCGGTACGTTTGAGGGCCGGAACGAACGAGCCGAGCAAGTCTTGCAGCATGAAACGACCGGCACGGGTACCGGCGTCTACCGCCGTGAGGATGAACAGCGCCTCGAACAGGATCGCGAAGTGGTACCAGAACGCCATGGTGTTTTCGCCCGGGAGCACGCTGTGCAGGATCTGCGCGATACCGACGGCCAGGGTTGGTGCACCGCCGGCACGGGCCAGGATGGTGGTTTCACCGATGTCATGGGCCACCGCTTGCAGCGCTTCCGGAGTGATTGCGAAGCCCCAACTGCTGATGGTTTGCGCGACGGTTACAGCATCGGCGCCGACGACGGCGGCCGGGCTGTTCATCGCGAAGTACACACCCGGATCGATCACCGAAGCGGCGACCATGGCCATGATTGCCACGAAGGACTCCATCAGCATGCCGCCGTAGCCGATGTAGCGGGCATGACCTTCACTGGCCAGCAGCTTCGGCGTGGTGCCGGAAGCAATCAACGAGTGGAAGCCGGATACCGCACCGCAGGCAATGGTGATGAACAGGAACGGGAACAGACCGCCCTTCCACACTGGACCGGTACCGTCGACGAACTGGGTCAGCGCCGGCATTCTCAGCTCCGGCATGGTCACCAGAATACCGATGGCCAGGGCAACGATGGTGCCGATTTTCAGGAAGGTCGACAGGTAGTCGCGCGGCGCCAGGATCAGCCATACCGGCAACACTGCCGCGACAAAACCGTAGCCGATCAGCATCCAGGTGATCTGGATTCCCGTGAAGGTAAAGGCCTTGGCCCACACCGGGTCAGCGGCGATCTCGCCACCAAGCCAGATCGAACCCAGCAGCAACAGCACGCCGATGATAGAGATCTCACCGATGCGGCCCGGGCGGATGTAGCGCATGTAAATGCCCATGAACATCGCGATCGGGATGGTCGCCATCACCGTGAAAATACCCCACGGGCTTTCGGCCAGGGCCTTGACCACGATCAGCGCCAGCACCGCGAGGATGATGATCATGATCAGGAAGCAGCCGAACAGCGCGATGGTGCCGGGGATGCGGCCCATTTCTTCACGGACCATGTCACCCAGCGAACGACCGTTGCGGCGGGTGGACATGAACAGGACCATGAAGTCCTGAACGGCACCGGCCAGCACCACGCCGGCGATCAGCCACAGCGTGCCGGGCAGATAGCCCATCTGCGCCGCCAACACCGGACCGACCAGCGGCCCCGCGCCGGCAATCGCCGCGAAGTGGTGACCAAAAAGCACGTGTTTGTTGGTCGGCACATAGTCCAGACCATCGTTATTGAGTACGGCGGGAGTGGCGCGATTGGGGTCCAGTTGCATCACTTTGTTGGCGATGAACAGACCGTAATAGCGGTAAGCAACGAGATAGATGGCAACGGCTGCGACTACGATCCACAGGGCGTTGATCGCTTCGCCGCGGCGCAAGGCCACGACACTCAGCGCAATCGCTCCCAGGACAGCCACGGCAAACCAGGCAAGGTGTTTAGCCAGACGGGGCATAGCGTGTCTCCTGCCACAGCCAGTGAACTGCGGCGGTAATTTTTATAATTGTGTCCGCTGTGCGGAGCTGGCCCAATATCCGCGCATGCCGTCCACAAATAAATCCGCGTTACTACGTACGTGGCCTCTACGTAGTTCTACGTAGAACATGCTGATGCAACCCCCTGCAGGAGCAAAGCTTGCTCGCGATGGCGGTGTAACAGTCACCAAGATTATTGAAAGACACACCGCCATCGCGAGCAAGCTTTGCTCCTACAGGTTTGGGTTTATGCAGGCCATCAGTCATTCCGTCCTGCAACGCTACTGGCCAGGCGTATGTTTGGCATATGATCCCGAGCCTTCGCGCGCAGGAGTCAGCATGCAACTCAAACACAAGATCGTCGCCCTCGGGATTCTGCCGCTGGTGCTGGCCATTGCCGTCATCTGCGCGCTGGTGATTTCCCTGAACCGGCAACTGGGTGATCAACAGGCTCAGTTGATCGAAGACAGCATTCTGGCCAGCAAACGCGCCGAACTGAAAAACTACGTGGAAATGGCGAAAAGCCTCATCGAGCCGCTTTACGATGACGGCCACGGTGACGCCCAGGCCCAGCAAAAAGTGCTCGAAGAGTTGCGCAAACTCAGCTTTGGCATCAACGGCTACTTCTTCGTCTACGACCACGAGGGCCGCAGCCTGATGCACGCGCGGCAGTCGGAGCTGGTCGGCAAATACCTGTGGGACATGAAAGACCCCCATGGCCTGCCCGTCATCCAGGCCTTGCTCAAAAGCGCGCAATCGGGTGAAGGCTTTCAACGCTATGCCTGGAACAAACCTTCCTCGGGTCAAGTGACCGACAAACTTGCCTACGTCGTGATGCTCGATCGCTGGGGCTGGATGCTCGGCACCGGCATCTACCTCGAAGACGTCGAGCGTGCCACTCAACAGGCGCGCGACGAAGTCGCCATGGGCATTCGCAAGACCATGATGGCGATCGCCGTGGTCGCCCTCGTTGCGGTGCTGTTTGTGTTCGCCACGGGCATGACGCTCAATGTCAGTGAACACCGTCTGGCGGACAAGAAATTGCAGCGCCTGACCCAGCGCATCGTCAGCCTCCAGGAGGAAGAACGCTCACGGGTGTCCCGCGAGCTGCACGACGGCATCAGTCAGGTGCTGGTTTCGATCAAGTTTCAGTTCGAACTGGCCAGCCATCTGCTGGAGAACGCTCAGGCGCACGACAAAGGCCTGGGCACGTTAAGAAACGCCACTGAACGATTGGGCGAAGCGATTGGCGAGGTGCGCAGCCTGTCCCACGACCTGCGTTCATCCTTGCTCGATACGCTTGGCCTGTCCGCCGCAATCGGCCAACTGGCCGCTGAGTTCGCGCAACGCAGTGGTCTTACGGTGACCTACGACGACAATGAGTTCGACTGCCAATTGGTGGATGGCGCCGACGTCGCGCTGTTTCGCATCGTGCAGGAAGGCCTGACCAATATCGAACGTCATGCCGGGGCAAAAAACGTTGCCATTACCCTGCGCGGCTGTGAACAATCCGTTCGGTTGACCGTGGTCGACGACGGCGTAGGTTTCAACGTCGCTCAGGTCGAACGCCGTCACACCGGCATCGGCCTGCGCAACATCCGTGAACGCGTCGAACATTTTGGTGGGCGCTTCGAACTGATCTCGACCTCGGGACACAGCGAGCTGGATGTCCTGCTGCCGATGCAACTGCCCACCGGCAAACGCTGATGCCCCTGAAAACAAGAGTGAGCCTCGCATGAACCTGCCCTCCCCGATCCGCGTCGCCCTGGTCGACGATCACTCCCTGGTCCGCGACGGCATCAAGGCGCTGCTGGCCGTCATGTCGCCCCTGGAATTGGTTGGCGAGGCGGAAAACGGCGCGCAGGCCATCGAAATGGTCGGCCACTGCCGGCCAGACTTGCTGTTGGTCGACATCAGCCTGCCAGACATGAACGGCCTGGAGCTGACCCGCGTGTTGCGCAGCCAGTATCCATCGCTCAAGGTGCTGGTGCTGAGCATGTACAACAACTACGAATACGTCAGTGAGTCAGTGCGCTCCGGCGCCAGTGGCTATGTGCTGAAGAACGCGCCGTCCCGGGAAATCATCGCCGCCATCGAAGCCATCACCAGCGGCGGAACCTTCTACAGCGCCGAAATCGCCCAGCGCTTGATCGCCGACAAGAACACCGACAACGAGCTGACACCGAGGGAAAGCCAGGTGCTCGCCAAAATGGCCCAGGGCTTGAACAACAAGGAAATGGCCCGTGAACTGGACATCAGCGTGCGCACGGTGGAAACCCATCGCCTGAGCATTCGCCGCAAACTCAACATCGACAAGCCTGCGGCGCTGGTCAAATACGCCCTCGATCACGGACTGATTTCCCGCTGACACCACAGCCACTCAGCTTCCCGCACCACCGTGGGCTTCTTCAAAGAAGTAGTCTTTCCAGCTGTCCGCCTTGTTTTTCAGCACACCCAACGCCTGCAGTTTCTCGGCATAGACCGCCGTGCGCTGCGGCGTAACCGTAAAGTCGATTTCAGGATCGTTGACGATTTTCTCAACCAGTGGCAGCGGCAATTTCGATTGCTCAACCCGAATGTAAGTCGCGGCCGCCGCCGACTTGTCGGCCTTGATGATTTGTTCCGCCTCGGCCAATGCGTCGTAGAACGCCTTGTAGGTTTTCGGGTTTTCGTCGTGGAATTTTTCAGTGGTGTAAAGCACGTTGAACGTAGCCTGGCCACCCAGCACGTCGTAGGAACTCAGCACTTTGTGCACGTTGGGACTTTGCAATGCCTGATACTGGAACGGCGGACTGGAGAAATGAGAGGTGATTTCCGAGCCGCCCGCGATCAGTGCTGACGTCGCATCCGGGTGCGCGAGGCTGATAGAGATATCGTCGAACTTCTTGTAATGCTCATCGCCAAACACCTTGGCCGTTTCGATCTGCAACGTGCGTGACTGGAACCCGACACCCGCGGCCGGCACCGCAATCCGGTCCTTCTCGGTGAAGTCCTTGAGGCCCTTCACCTTCGGGTTATTGGTCAGCAGGTAGTTGGGCATCGAGCCCAGCGACGCGATCGCCTTGACGTTCTGCTTGCCCTTGGTCCGATCCCAGATCGTCAGCATCGGTGGCACACCCGCCGATACAACATCCAGTGCACCGGCCAACAACGCCTCGTTCATCGCCGTGGCACCGGAAATACTGTTCCAGTCGACCACAATATCCAGGCCCTGCGCCTTGCCTTGCTTCTCGATAAGCTGCTGATCGCGCACCACATCCAGAATCAGGTAACCGATGCCGAACTGCTGGGCAATGCTGATCTTGCCTTCAGCCTGGGCGGCCGGACTGAGCAATACACCGACCGCCGCAGCGGATGCCGCCAACAACGTCAACGCCGAATGCTTGAAACGACTCACCATGAAAACCTCAGGAATGAATAAAAGGAACGCGCCAAGTCACTCGCTACTCACGCGCGCCTGCGCAAATGACTTGAGACCGGGCTCAGAGTTTGGCAATCGAGACTTCGGTGGATTTCACGAAGGCAATGACTTCGCTGCCGACCTTCAATTCAAGGTCGCGTACCGAACGGGTGGTAATCACGGAAGTGACAATGCCGGACGCCGTCTGAACGTCGATTTCAGAGACCACTTCGCCTACGAGGATCTCCTTGATGACACCCTTGAACTGGTTACGCACGTTGATCGCTTTGATAGTCATGATGAGGCTTCCTGTCTGATGGCGAGCCCTTCCGCATGGATGGGCAGGCACTCAAAGTGCACTGCCTGCGACGACAACAAAAGGAATATATAATTATCTAGTTATTCTTTTAAGGAATATAAACTAAATCTGAGATGTGCTGTTTTGTCTACTGGCGAGGGGCACGACCGACAGTTATGCCGGTCGGCATTCAGTATTCCTCAAGCCAGGCTTGGCTCGGCTTTACCGTTGCTTATGCGCTGCTCATCCTGCAGCACATCCAGCGTGGTGAGAAATAGGTCGTGACTCATGATGCCGGTGCACACCGTTGAGAGCATCTCACTCCCCGTATCGTCCGTAAGGGTGACCTTCTCACTCCAGGTATTCAAATCGACTGAGGATAGCGTCGACGTTGCTACCTGACGCCCTTCAACTTTCAGAAAGTCGCGTGCCACAACAATTGTCTGGGTGTCCACATTCAGGAAATCGCCGGCAATGCGTTTGCGCCAGACCTGTCCGGTAGGCACATATTTGAAAGTTACCGGAGCGTTAGAATCAAGCATGTTCATCACAACCGGCAGTCGTTCTCGGACATGTAGTTCGCGCACCAATTGCTGAAAATCCTGAAACCCTTTGAGCGATTCGATAACCCGATGAAATGGCTCACTCGCGCTGCGCCGGTACGCCAGATTAGTAATCAGCCCAGTGAATGCAGCTTGCCCGGAGGCGAACAGGTAGAGGTCTTCTATTTCAGAAAACGCCGTGTATTGTTGCTGCTTCCCCGTGAGAGCAACAATGCCGTGCTCATAAACCTCATAATGGGTCCCACGCAGTTTTTTCTGCCAAACATATAGTCCGAACAGGACCGCGGAAATGACGACTAGCAAGCCACTGACAGAATAGATCAGCAACTGTGGACTGGAACCACGGCTGGTGTTCGCCCCGGAACTGGCCGCCGGCAGTATGGTGCCCAGAAACAACACAAATCCTGCCAGGCACAACATGACAATTCCAAACAACAGCATGAAAACCGGAAAGCCTTGGGCATGCCGGAAGGTGGAGATTAGCTGACCTGTTACTGATGGAGCGGGTATAGATGATTGCTGCATGGAATGTACTTCCCTAGTAGTTTATTTTCAAACAAAGCGTTATGGTTATTTCAACTGCCTTGTGTTAATCCATTAATAGATTTTTTAGTACAACCTCCTTCGATTTAATTCAAATACTCTTCGAACATCGTTCAATACGTGCGCTCCGAAGTTTTGGCCTCTCCTGGGAAGGAGTCTCCAAGGGAAGAACTCAAGTAATGGAAAAGTTTGATCTATTCCCTTTAGAAAAATACTATATTCCATCTCCGGAATCTGATAGATAGGAAAAATCACTCCCTTTCCCACTACACTTAACCCAATTGTTTCGCCACTCAAAAAAAGCTCGAATAAATTACCAGTATCTACCCCATTACTTAGAACAAAATCATTCAATACAACTGGGTCAAAAAATAACGATCCCGGGCTCGAATATTTCAATTTTCGCTATGCTTTTCATCCACAACCTCCTGCCGACGAAAAACTGATGAGTACAAATCCCTTCAATTTAACTCAAAAAAACTCTCCAAGAACTCGTTAAAACTTGCCCACTGGGGCTTGAGCTTCCCCAGCTTGAAATCAACCAATGAATCACCAAGAGAAAGTTCAACCACTTCGCCAGTTAGCTTATTATAAAAAAACCCACTCTCACCCTCAAAGCTATCCAACGGAAGGTACTCTAAAGGTACTCCAAGCGTTTCATGGGTTCGTTTCAGCGCCAAATCAAAGTTAGTATTTTTGGAAAACCAACAAATTTGATATATCTCTTTGCCGCGACTCATAAAAGTCGGCCCATCCTCAACATGAAGATAAAACTGACCGAAATCGCTAGACGCATCAACATTTATTTTCTTTAACTCTATTTCATAGTCAGCGCTGACGTCATCATACCACCAGCCTTGCTGCTTACAATAATCCATTATTTTTTTCGAAATCATATATTCACCCGCAACTTACAGATCCTCTAGAACGCCCAGAGTTTCGATTATTAATTTCCGATTGCGCTCGCCCCTTCCAATAAGCCTCTCGATCTCCATTGAACAAGTCTCTGTCTACAGGATTAATCGGGTGTTGACCAGGCAGATGAGGATGAAGGGCATTAGTTTTACCAAATTTTTGGTGGGTATCAGCAGACAGCTCGAACAGAGAACCCAAGCCATCTTGTTTCGAATGGTGTAAATTAAGTTGTGAGTAACTACCATTCTTTACCACGAACGGACTCTTCCCTTCCGACGCCAAATCGAGGTTAGTTCTGACGCCATTTCGAGTATTCACAGGCAGATCCCAATCGATAACTTGCTGATAAACCGTATGGACGCTCCCGGAAGGTGCTGTGAATGTAGACGGTGAGAAATATCCGGTCAACCCGAAAGGGTCTATCCATCCGGTAGAGTTGGCAGCATATCGGTAAAGATTAAACCCACCCAACAACCCAATCGGATCCTGCGTAACAAACCGCCCCACCTCCGGATCGTAATACCGA
>NZ_RCNW01000188.1:0-2465 GCF_004307605.1 Pseudomonas sp. Sample_24 | reverse complement strand
CTCGTCTTGCAGGATGTCTGATGCCCTCGCTGCCTCTTCGCTTGTCCGCACTGTTTCTGGCCCTGGGCCTGAGTGCCTGCGATGACGCCCCGCGGTTTACCGAAGCCGAACCCGGCGAAGCCCGCTCCGGCGGTAGCGCCACTGTGCGCAAGACCGATCAAAACGCATTTTCCCTGCCCTCGGCCAACCTGCCACCTTCACGGCGTGTGGATTTCAGCGTCGGCAACAGCTTCTTTCGCAACCCTTGGGTGATTGCGCCGTCGACCACGACAGCCCGTGATGGTCTGGGTCCTCTGTTCAACACCAATGCCTGCCAGGGCTGCCACATCAAGGACGGTCGCGGTCACCCGCCCGAACCTGACGCTTCGAATGCCGTATCGATGCTGGTGCGCCTGTCGATTCCCGACACCCCGGCTTATGCCAAAGTCATCGAGCAACTGGGTGTCGTGCCGGAACCCGTCTACGGCGGGCAGTTCCAGGACATGGCCGTGCCCGGCGTCGCCCCCGAGGGCAAGGTGCGGGTCGACTACACACCGGTAAAGGTGCAATTCAAAGACGGCACCGAAGTCGAATTGCGCAAGCCGAGCCTCAACATCATCCAGTTGAATTACGGCCCAATGCACCCCGACACACGTTTCTCGGCACGGGTCGCGCCGCCAATGATCGGCCTGGGCCTGCTTGAAGCAATCCCCGAGGAGGCAATCCTGGCCAACGCCGAGGCTCAAGCCAAAGCCGGGGACGGTATCGCCGGACGGCCGAACCGGGTCTGGGATGACGCGCAACAGAAAACCGTACTCGGGCGATTTGGCTGGAAAGCCGGGCAACCGAATCTCAATCAGCAGAATGTTCACGCGTTTTCCGGTGACATGGGTCTCACGACCAGCCTCAGACCCTTTGATGACTGCACCGACGGGCAAACCGCCTGCAAACAGGCGCCGAATGGCAACGGCGTAGATGGCGAGCCGGAAGTCAGCGACAACATCCTGCGCTTGGTGCTGTTCTACACTCGCAACCTCGCCGTTCCGGCCCGCCGTGATGTCAACGCTGCTGAAGTGCTGGCCGGCAAGAATTTTTTCTATCAGGCGGGATGCCAGTCCTGCCATACGCCGAAATACACCACCGCCGCCAACGCCGCCGAACCTGAACTGGCCAATCAAGTGATTCGCCCTTACAGCGATCTGCTGCTGCATGACATGGGCGACGGCCTGGCCGACAACCGCAGCGAATTCCAGGCCAGTGGCCGCGACTGGCGCACGCCGCCGTTGTGGGGCATTGGATTGACGCAAGCGGTCAGCGGCCATACCCAGTATTTGCATGACGGCCGCGCTCGCAATCTGCTCGAAGCCGTGCTCTGGCATGGCGGCGAAGCAACCGCGGCGCAGCAACAGGTTTTGTCTTTCAATGCCGAGCAGCGCGCCGCGTTGCTGGCGTTTTTGAATTCACTTTAATACGCATTCGACTGCGGGAGCCCGACATGTTTCGTCCCAAATTGTTGTTCACCAGCCTGGCCGCACTAGCGTTGGGCGCCTGTTCGCCTCAGGACCCGCAAGCGGTCACGTCGGCAGCCATCGCCAAATCGGTGATCCTGCCGACCTACACCCGCTGGGTAGAAGCCGACCGCCAACTGGCTGTCAGCGCGCTGGCCTACTGCGAAGGCAAGGAAACACTGGAAACTGCCCGCGCCGACTTCCTGCACGCACAAAAAGCCTGGGCCGAGCTGCAACCGCTGTTGATCGGGCCGCTGGCTGAAGGCAATCGTGCATGGCAAGTGCAGTTCTGGCCGGACAAGAAAAACCTGGTCGGCCGCCAAGTCGAGCAACTGATCACGGCACAGCCGCAAATCGATGCAGCGGCACTGACCAAGTCCAGCGTCGTGGTGCAAGGCCTGTCGGCCTACGAATACATTCTGTTCGACAGCAAGCCAGATGTGGCCAACGCCGAGCAGAAAGCCAAGTATTGCCCGCTGTTGATCGCCATTGGCGAGCGTCAGAAACAATTGGCCGAAGAGATTCTGAAAAGCTGGAACAACACGGACGGTATGCTCGCGCAAATGAGCAAGTTCCCGAACCAGCGTTATGCTGACTCGCACGAAGCAATTGCCGATCTGTTGCGCGTGCAAGTCACTGCGCTCGACAGCCTGAAGAAAAAACTCGGCACGCCAATGGGGCGCCAGACCAAGGGGGTCCCGCAACCGTTCCAGGCCGATGCATGGCGCAGCCAATCTTCCCTGGCCGGCCTTGAGGCAAGCCTGGCCGCTGCCAAAACAGTCTGGGAAGGCGTCGACAACAAGGGCTTGCGCAGCCTGTTGCCAAGCGATCAGAAGCCATTGGCCGACAAGATCGACGCCGCCTATGCCGCTTCGTTGAAACTGTTCGCAAGCAACCAGCGCTCGCTGACCGAAATGCTCAACGACGACGCCGGTCGCCAGCAACTCAACGATATCTACGACAGCCTCAACGTCGTCC
>NZ_RCNW01000046.1:0-18921 GCF_004307605.1 Pseudomonas sp. Sample_24 | reverse complement strand
TCAGCCTTATCGGCATCATCATGGCGTTCGTCGCCATCATCGGCGGCAACTACCTCGAAGGCGGCCATCTGGGTGCGCTGGCCAACGGCCCCGCAGCCTTGATCGTACTCGGCGGGACCATTGGTGCGGCATTGCTGCAATCGCCAATGAGCGCCTTCAAGCGCGCGATGCAGATTCTCGCGTGGATTCTGTTTCCGCCGCGTGTCGACCTGGCAGGCGGCGTAGATCGTGTCGTCAACTGGAGCCTGACCGCACGCAAGGAAGGCTTGCTCGGTCTGGAAGGGGTGGCCGACGCCGAACCCGACAACTACTCGCGCAAAGGCCTGCAATTGCTGGTGGATGGCGCCGAACCGGAAGCGATCCGCAGCATTCTGGAAGTGGATTTCTACACTCAGGAAAGCCGCGACATCGAAGCGGCCAAAGTCTTCGAAAGCATGGGCGGTTATGCGCCCACCATCGGCATCATCGGTGCAGTAATGGG
The DNA here is from genome assembly GCF_004307605.1 of Pseudomonas sp. Sample_24. Taxonomy (NCBI): domain Bacteria; kingdom Pseudomonadati; phylum Pseudomonadota; class Gammaproteobacteria; order Pseudomonadales; family Pseudomonadaceae; genus Pseudomonas; species Pseudomonas sp. Sample_24. The sequence goes on along the minus strand of NZ_RCNW01000046.1, from coordinate 18,440 downwards.
CCTGATCCATGTGATGGGCAACCTTGCTGACCCGTCGCAATTGGGCAGCGGCATCGCCGTAGCGTTCGTCGCCACCATTTATGGCGTAGCCAGCGCCAACCTGGTGCTGTTGCCGATTGCCGCCAAACTCAAATCCATCGCGTTGCGCCAATCGCGTTATCGCGAAATGTTGTTGGAAGGGATTCTGTCGATCGCCGAAGGTGAAAACCCACGCTCCATTGAGTTGAAGCTGCAAGGCTTCATGGATTAAGGGACTAACCTAATGGCTCGTCGTCGGCATCAGGAAGAACACGTTAACCACGAGCGCTGGCTCGTGTCCTACGCGGATTTCATCACGCTGCTGTTCGCTTTTTTCGTGGTGATGTATTCGATCTCGTCGATCAACGAAGGCAAGTACAAGATCATCTCCGAGGCGCTGATCGGTGTTTTCACCGACAGCGACCGCGCGCTCAAGCCGATTCCGATCGGTGAGGAGCGACCAAAGACCGTGACCCCGGCCAAGCCGTTGGTCAAAGACAGCGAGCAAGTCGACGCCGGCGTCGCCGGTAGCAGCGATCCGCTGAAGAGCATCGCCGACGACATCAGTGCGGCGTTCGGTGATCTGATCCAGTCCAACCAGATGACCGTGCGTGGCAACGAGTTGTGGGTGGAGATCGAGCTCAACTCCAGCCTGTTGTTCGGCAGTGGCGACGCCATGCCCAGTGACATCGCTTTCAACATCATCGATAAGGTCGCGGCGATCCTGAAACCCTTCGACAACCCGATTCATGTCGAAGGCTTCACCGACGATCAGCCTATTCGTACCGCGCAGTACCCGACCAACTGGGAACTGTCGTCGGCCCGCTCAGCCAGCATTGTGCGCATGCTGGCGATGCAGGGTGTGAATCCCGGTCGATTGGCATCGGTGGGCTATGGCGAATTCCAGCCGGTCGCCAACAACGCCACGGCAGAAGGCCGGGCACGTAATCGGCGCGTGGTGCTGGTGGTGTCGCGCAACCTCGATGTACGCCGCAGCCTGACTGGCACTGGAACTGCCAATGCGCAACCGGATGCCGCGTTGAAGCGTGCTGGCACACAAACTGCACCGACCCCGGTCAAGTCGCCGGTACGAGAGAGCGCCGTCAATTCTCCGTCACCCGCATTAACACGTTGAGCTATTTCTCGGTCGATTCATTGGGCCGGGAGGAACAATCCGAATGAGAGTCTGGGCAGTCGCCAATCAAAAGGGTGGTGTCGGTAAAACCACTTCATCCATCGCTTTAGCCGGTTTGCTGGCCGAGGCGGGCAAGCGCGTGGTTGTGGTCGACCTCGACCCCCACGGCTCGATGACCAGCTATTTCGGTTACGACCCCGACAGCCTGGAACATAGCAACTACGACCTGTTCCTGCACAAGGGCAACGTGCCCCAGGGCTTGCCGGGGCAGCTGCTGCTGTCGACCAGCGACCCGCGCATTTCCCTGCTGCCTTCGAGCACCGCGCTGGCGACCCTCGAGCGTCAGTCGCCGGGGCAGAGTGGGCTGGGACTGGTGATCGCCAAGAGCCTGGCGCAGTTGTGGCAAGACTTCGATTACGCGGTGATCGACAGCCCGCCGCTGCTCGGTGTGCTGATGGTCAATGCCTTGGCGGCGAGCCAGCAGCTGGTGATCCCGGTGCAGACCGAACACCTGGCGGTCAAAGGCCTGGAGCGCATGGTCAACACGTTGGCGATGATCAACCGATCCCGCAAACAGGCGTTGCCGTTCACCATCGTGCCGACACTGTTCGACCGCCGCACCCAGGCCTCCCTGGGCACGCTGCGGGTCCTGCGCGATAAATTTCCAGAGGAAATCTGGCAAGGCTACATCCCGGTGGACACCCGCCTGCGCGATGCCAGCCGGGCCGGGCTGACGCCTTCGCAATTCGACGGCAAGAGTCGCGGCGTCCTGGCTTACCGCGCCTTGCTCAAGCATCTGCTGGCGGCACAACTTGTTCCGCAGGTGGCGTGAGATGAGTCTTGACCGGCCATTGAAACTCACGTCGCGTCCGCAATTGGCGCTGCAGTCGTATCTGGACAACCTTCTGCAAGAGGTGACCGAGGAACTGTTGGCTCCGCTTGACCCGCTTCCTGAGGTGGTCGAAGACGAAGCGGCACTCGATGAGTTCCAGGCCGCGGTGCTTGAAGAGCAGGCTCGTGACGCCCGGCAGGCTGGTTTTACTGCCGAGCCGGTCGCCAAAGCGGCCGTGCCGATGGAAGTGCCTGCACGTCCGGCAATTGCTGTGATCGAAGCACCCACGTCGATGCTGCCGTCGGTATCGACCATCGCGCCATTGCTGCAAACACTGGCGGCGCCCGTCGCCGAAGTACAGCAAGTGCCGGAACCGAAGGTTGCCGAGGTGCAGCCAACGCTGGTGGCGCCGGTGGTCGAAGTTCATCTGCCGCCCGCCAACACACCGCCACCGCTGGAAACCGACGATCGTCCTTCCTGGGCTGCCGAGCCGTTCGAATGCCTGTTGTTCGATGTCGCCGGCTTGACCCTGGCGGTGCCGCTGGTGTGCCTGGGTTCGATTTATTCCCTGGCCGGTCATGAACTGACGCCGTTGTTCGGGCAGCCGGAGTGGTTCCTCGGGATCCTGCCGAGCCAGGCCGGCAACCTCAAAGTGCTGGATACCGCTCGCTGGGTCATGCCCGACCGTTATCGCGACGATTTCAAGCAGGGCCTGCAATACGTCATTTCGGTTCAGGGTTACGAATGGGGGCTGGCGGTGCATCAAGTCAGTCGTTCGTTGCGCCTGGACCCGAACGAAATCAAGTGGCGCAGTCACCGTGGCCAGCGGCCATGGCTGGCCGGCACGGTGATTGAACACATGTGTGCGTTGCTCGACGTTTCCGCGCTGGCCGAGTTGATCGCCAGCGGCGGCGCAAAGCATATGGGCGGCAGTAAACCGCCGCATAAAACTACATAACAGAACAACACCGCCAGGGCGGTTTCTTGAGGGGTCAGGGTATGAATGACAAGGCAACGGCGGCAAAAGGTTCCGAAGATCCGATCCTGCAATGGGTCACCTTCAAGCTGGATAACGAGACCTACGGCATCAACGTGATGCGCGTTCAGGAAGTCCTGCGCTACACCGAAATCGCCCCGGTCCCGGGTGCGCCGAGCTACGTGCTGGGCATCATCAACCTGCGCGGTAATGTGGTCACCGTGATCGACACCCGCCAGCGCTTCGGCCTGATGAATGCCGAAATCAGCGACAACACCCGTATCGTCATCATCGAAGCCGACAAGCAGGTTGTCGGGATCATGGTCGACAGCGTGGCCGAAGTGGTTTACCTGCGTCAGTCGGAAATCGAAACCGCGCCAAACGTCGGTAACGAAGAATCCGCCAAGTTCATTCAAGGCGTGTGCAACAAGAACAACGAACTGCTGATCCTGGTCGAACTGGACAAGATGATGAGCGAAGAAGAATGGTCGGAACTGGAGAGTATCTGATTGATTCTTGAGGTTGCGGTCATTGTCCTGTTCCTGTTCTGGGCAGGCACGCTGGCGATGTTCCTGGCGTACATTCGCGCTCAGAAGCAGATCGCCGCACAACAGGCCCAGAGTGATGCGCAGCGGGATCAGCGCATCAAGGACCTGGGCAAGCGCGTTGACGACTATCAGAATGGCAACGTGCGCATGGGTGAAGACCTGCATGAGCTACGTGCGATCGTCGCGCCATTGCCGGACAAACTCGTTCAGCTGGAACAGCGCGACCCCACCAGCCTGTCGTTCGCCCAGGCGGCGCGACTGGTCGGGATGGGCGCGAGCGTCGACGAACTGACCCAGTCCTGCGGCTTGACCCAGGCTGAGGCGGAGTTGATGAGCAAGTTGCATAGGAACTGATCAGGTCGTTAGGGCCTGAAATCGCCATCGCGGGCAAGCCCGCTCCCACAGGGTTTGAGTGGTGGTCACAAACTTTGTGTGCACCATCAATCATTGTGGGAGCGGGCTTGCCCGCGATGGCGTCCTTGAATCCTCAGTAATCATCCCCGCGTTCGGTGATGTCCTTCTCGACCATGACCGCACCCGGATCCTGCCCCGCCGGAAACTTGTCTTTCAAATTCCACGCAAAGGCGATGATCTCGGCAATCTTGCGATACAACTCATCCGGAATGCTATCGCCCAATTCCATTCGCGCCAGCAACCTCACCAGCTCGGCGTTTTTGCAGATCGGCACTTTGTAATCTCGTTGCTGGGCGGTCCTAGGACAAGGACCACGCCGTCCTACGACCCCAGGCTACAAGTTTTACGGAATGCGCCGACTTGTGACAATTGTTTGCCGTCAGTACCGTGCAGCACAGTGCAAACACGGACGATTCCTGTGCGACCAATCATCGTTATCGACGACCCGACTTCTAGCGGAGGGAGGGTGCTTGAAGGATCACCCTCGACTTTTATCAATGGTCTCGCGGTTGCGAGACTCGGCGATCGGGTGTCCTGCCCTCACGGGGAGTGTTCCATCGTCAGTGGTGACGAAACGCTGCTGGTCGATGACAGAGCGGTGGCCCGCGACGGTGATCTGGTTTCCTGTGGTGCGCGGTTGGTTGCTACACAAAAGGACACCGGCGTTCTCTAAGGATTAGGGATGGCAATCCGTACGAGTATCTACGATCGAATCTCCGAGCGGCGTTTGGCCGCGCAGGAGCAGCAACGTCTGGCAGGCATGGTATTTCCCGAGGGCAAATTCGCCTCCGCCAGCGTCGACATTATCCGGGCCTGGGTCTGGCTTCCTTGTGGCTCATATGACGCGCCGTTGCCAGCGAGTGAGCTGGCGGGGCTGCATGCCGACGTCTTTCAAGACCCACGCCTGCTTGATACGCGGGGACTTAGTCGGCCTGTCCGCCGTTTAGCCACCCCGGCCACAGGATGGCCGGAAGCCGAGGCGCTCGGTCGCTCCAGCGAAATCCTCAAGGCAGCTCTGAACACATGGGCGCCGGCATTTCGGCATTCAATCGATTGGCGCAACACTCAGGTTGTGTTGTTCGTTCCGGGTGCAGTCCGCGCCATGGACTGGCTTGATCGAGCCCTGAGCCTTTGGCCGACTGAGCTATTGCCGCATCGTGGTTTTGACCTGCAGACACAATCTGCGGCGCAGTGGTTGCCCGAGGTTCTGGCTCACAGTGCGGGAGCGCAATACCTGTTGTGCCTAAGCCTGGACACGTGGGCCTGCGAGGAACAGATAACGTTGTGTCCGCCTGAGGAGATGGCTGGCGAAGCGGTTAGTGCGGTGCTGCTGCGCCGCCAATCGGCGCAGACAGATCCGAGGTCCCACAGCCCCCTGAAGCTGTTTGCGCCGATCGAACTGGATCATCTTGCTCGCACTTCACGGGCTCGCCCCGATACGCAAATTTTCGAAAGGTTGATGACAGCGCTGTGTGAGGTTACGGCCATTGATCTTGCGCGAGTAAGCGTGCTGATCGCAGGTGGCGCGATCGATCGCCAGCGGCTCATCCAGCTCAACGAGTATGCCCGGGACTTTTTGCCCGGGTTGGATCTTGACCGACAGATCTGCCTCAGCCCCCTTGGCGCTCGATTCGGGCCAGTGACCGAGCAATGGGTACAAATCGGCCTCGCCTGGCTGACCGCCCGCGCTGAACCTGGCTGCGCCGTTTGGATATTGGACCTTACCTCGGCCAACCAGACCCAAGGCTGGCTGATCGGCTGAAGCATCAAGGACTCATGACAAATGGAGTTTGAACGGTGAATTCAATCACTGACACCGCGATGTCCTCGTTCGGCCATCCGCTGAGCCAGGCCGAGCGCTTGTTGCAACTGACAACACCCCAAGGGCAAGAGCTGTTCGCGCTGCGAGCCCATGGTCAGGAGCGGTTGGGTCGAGTGCCGCGTTACACGGTCGACGTGATCAATCAGGCTGCAGCATTCGACCCGGAGCTACTCATTGGTCAGGCGGTGCAACTGGGCATCAAGCTGGACGACGGTAGCTACAGCCCCAGGCATGGCTGGGTGGAAAGCGTGCGTTACCTGGGAAGCGACGGCGGGCTGGACGACTGGCAACTGGTCTTCGCTCCCTGGTTCAGCCTGTTGGAATACCGTGTGGATTGCCGGATCTGGCAGGAAATGAGCCTTCCCGACATCCTTGCCCAAGTGTTCCAGCACTACAGCCCGGCGAGGGGAGCGTACCGCTTCGAACTGTCACGGGAATATCCACTGCTGTCCTACGTCACCCAGTTCAACGAGACCGATGCCCATTTCGTGCAGCGCTGGTGTGAGCAAGAAGGTTTGTTCTGGTATGTGCAACATGAGGTGGACAGTCACTGCATCGTTTTCACTGACAGTCTCATGTTCCTGCCGACCCTCACCCCGGCGACCCTGCGGTTCCACACGCAACAGGCGGCCGACCTGCAAGACAGCATCACTCAATGGAGCCCCGGTGCCCGATTGCTCAATGGTGCAGTGCAAGCAAGCAGCAATGACTATTTCTGTCATGCCCGATCACAGGTCACGCGAACCGTGGCGCTGCCTGCTGCATCGGCGCCACCGGATCTCGAGCGTTATCAATACCGGGGGCAATATGCCTGGCAGAATCCCGACCGTGGCGATTGGCTCAGCCGTGTGCAGATTGAACAGGACGAATCGGCTGCCAGACGCATACAGGGACAAGGCGGCGTGCGCCAGATGCAACCCGGTCATGGATTCGAACTGGCCCAACATCCGTTGTATGAATTCAAGACGATCAAGGAGCGCCAATTCCTGATCATCGCGGTGGAGTTCTTCGCCCAGAGCAACCTGCCAGTCGGCATGCAGCGAATCAGCCCGCCCGGCAGCCTGAATGCGCTTTTCGAATCCGAGCAGCGCCAGTCGATGTACGCAGTGAAAAGCGAAGGCTTCTACCTGAACCGCTTTGAGACTCAGCGTCTGGACATCGCTTATCGCAGCCCGTTCGCTCATGCCAAACCGGCCAGTCCCGGCCCGCAGACCGCAGTCGTAGTGGCCCCGAGCGGCCGCGAAGTCTTTACCGACAGCCTTAATCGGATCTGCGTACGCTTCCATTGGGACCGCCTGGTAAAGGATGGCGAACTGGGCTCATGTTGGCTGCGCATGATGCAGGCCAGCAGCGGCCAGGAGTGGGGAAGTGTGAATGTGCCCCGCTCTGGTGAGGAAGTTGTGATCACCTTCCTCGACAACGACATCGACCGGCCACTGGTGATGGGGCAAGTCTACGGCGGGCATAAGCCCGCCTGGCACTCAAGCGGTTTGATGAGTGGTTATAAAAGCCGGGAAATCCAGGGGCGCGGCTACAACCAGTGGGTGATGGACGACTCCACGGGCCAGGTTCGTACCCAGATCCACAGCAGTCATGGACACAGCCAGCTGAACCTCGGCTACCTGATAGATCAACAGGGCAATCAGCGCGGCGGCTTGCGCGGCACCGGTTTTGAGTTACGTACGGATGCCTACGGTGCCTTGCGCGCACAGCAAGGGCTGTATCTGAGCACATGGCCGCGCAACAACGCTCAAGGCGGCCAGGTCGATGTTCGAGAAGCCCGGCTACAACTGACGAATGCACAGGAGCGCGTAAGGGCATTGTCCGAGGCCGCTCAGCAGCACAATGCCCTGCCGATGCAGGGGGGCGTCGACAGCCTTGAGCAACTGACCGCCGACACTCAGCTTAACTATGGCAGCAATGACAACAGCGTTTCCAGCGCCAAGCGGCAAACGCGCAACGCGGGTGATACCGATGCAGCGATCAGCAGTGGCGGCCGGGGCCAGACCCCCGGTTACCACAAACCGTTGCTGATCGCTTCGGCCCCGGCCGACATCGCCACTGCGACGCCGCAAAATACCCACCTGCACAGCGGCAAGCAGTTGACTCTCTCAACGGGTGAGGACATCAACCTCGCCAGCGGCAAGTCATTGCTGGCCAGCGTCGCTGAAGGGATCAGCCTGTTTGCCCGGGCGGCGGGCGCCAAATTGTTTGCGGCCAAAGGCAAGATCGAAATCCAGGCGCAGAGCGATTGCATCGAGCTCACCGCCAGGGACAGCGTGCGCATAACGTCGACCGCACGCACCGTCGAGATCGCCGCGCAGGAGGAAATCCTGCTCACCAGCGGCGGCGCCTACATCCGTATCAAAGACGGCAATATCGAAATCCATGCGCCCGGCACCGTTGATGTAAAGGGTGTGAAGAAAACGTTCAGTGGCCCGGCGCAACTCAATCGCGATAACCCGGCGTGGCCCACAGCCTCGCTCAGGCAAACGCTCACATTGATGGTGGGGCAAAGCAGTGTCGCAGGTTATCAGCCCTGGGCAGGCATGCCTTACAAGGTGTTCGCCGATGGCGCGCCGGCTGGAAACGGTGTCATGGATGCCAGTGGCCAAATCGCCGTTGACCACCATGCCACCACCAGCCGTTACCGCATCGAGCTGGCTAACGGGGTCAAGTACAACGTGCCGGTGGCCGGCGACTACACGGATGATCCGGACAACGCCGAGCGGGCGAATCAGGGTTTTCAACGCCATTCGAGCCAGCCACATCCCGAGATCACGCCCCCGGATGACGCCAGTCAGTTCCGCCAGGCATACACCCAACTTAACTCGCCGAAGCCGGAGGCTTGAAGATGACCACCCCCACGATCACTGTCCCGGTCGCCACCAGCAAAACCATGTCATGTCAGCTCAACCTGCCGTGGTTCGTGCAGAACACCGAATACCATCCGGTGCCCGCGACTTTCGAACCTCTGGTCAACGGCGAGCGTGCGTTCGGTGCGGTGTATGACGCCATCCTGGCGGCCAAAAGCAGCGTGGAAATCATCTGCTGGGGCTTTCAGCCTTCGATGTATTTCAAGCGGGGCGACACCAGTTCGCTGTGCATTGGTGATCTGCTGATCAAGAAAGCCAACGAAGGTGTTCAAGTCCGGATCCTGTGCTGGTACGACACGTTGCGCGTGGCCCAGACTTCGGAGAATTCGACCCCGGGTGACAACGTTTCCAATTGGTTCGGCAAGTTCAGGCAAAACCGAAACGACGCGCAAGTCGAGTATGACAAGTTGTGGTATCGGCAGATCCGGCTTGCCTACACCGGCGCTGAAACCGGTCCGATCGAGCTGGTACAACGCTTCTTCCGCATGCTGATGTGGGGCAACGAGCCCTCGTTGAGCATCAAGAACATCGAGTTCGTTACCCGCGACTTCGGCTTGCTTGACCGGGCAGAGATTGCCTGGCGGCTGACCATGAAATCGATGGATGAGGATCGCAGTACCCGCAACAAAGTCATGAGTTCGGTGGCGATGTTTGCCGAACCGACCCATCACCAGAAAATGGTCCTGGTGGATTATGAAAAACCGCAGGTCGCGGTGGGTTTTGTCATGGGGCATAACACGCTGGATGCCTACTGGGACAATGACCAGCACAGCTACGAGCGACTGCATCCACAGTTCGGACGCAATGGCGAAACGCCCAGGCAGGATATTTCCAGCCGGGTGACCGGCCCGGTGCTTGAGCACCTGAATCACAATTTTTGTGTGGCCTGGAAAAAAGAAACCCGCATCGACCTGCTGGCTTCTCGTCAACACATCGCCCCGCAACTTCATGTACGACCAGGGCATGGCACCGCCGTCATGGCCCAGATCCTCAGGACGCAAAGCCAGGACAACAAGCGAGACATCGAGAAGCTGTATTTGAAAGCCGTCAACAACACGACCCGATTCATCTACATCGAGAACCAATACTTTCGCTGGCCACCCCTGGCGGAAAAGATCAAAAGCGTTGCGCAAGCCCTCATCGACGGCGGGCGCGATCTCGAAACATATGGGCCGCTCTATCTCTTCGTCGTCACCAACTCCACCCAGGAGGCCATGGGTGACGGCTCGGTCAATACGTTCCGCATGTTGAAGCAATTGGGGCGTCCGGAACTGATGCCGGGGGTGGCCAGAGCCGAACGTCGTGACCAATTGTTGGCCGACATTGAGCAAGCCAAACAAGCAGAACGTTTGGCCACGGTGAACAAAGGGGTTTTTGAAAGAATATACGGCACTGACCCTGAGGCGTCGGCGGCGCGCTATTACGAAACGCTGAAAACCAACCTGGCGCAGGCACGGGCCAAGGTTGAAACGCTCGAAAAAAGACTTCCAGGCCTTGATCGGGAAATTATTTCACCGTCCGAAATTCCCGGGTTGAAAGTGCATATCTGTACGTTGGTAGCGCCAGACTCACCGCCCGGACAGTGGATGGATGTGTATGTGCACAGCAAGTTGATGATTGTCGACGATGTTTTTACCACGCTGGGCTCAGCGAACATCAATACCCGCAGTATGCAGGTAGACAGTGAATTGAATATTTGTATTGAGGATCCTGCGGTTACGAAACCGTTGCGGGAGCATTTGTTTGGGGTGCATACGGGGGGAGAAGCATTTGGATCTGATATGGATGGGATGTTCAAAAGGTGGAATGAGATTCTTGTAGAAAATAACGCCCGAAGAGTGGAGGGACTGCAAAGAAAAATGGCAATGGATTTAAAATCTCCAGTTGCATCGTTAGTTGAATTTTTGCAAGAGAGTCCTGAAAGAAAAAATTGGGACTGAGCGATGAAGAAAGTAATTATTGTTTTATTTTTTTGTTTTTTTATGTTGGCGTGCTCGAAAAAGGAAGAAAGGATGCTCGAACCTTCGCAAATAGACTTTGCCTACGGTAGATTGGGGTTTAAGTGTGTGTATGAACGCGATTCCTTGCCGGAATTGAACAAGGACGCGGACGTCCTCTATCGGTATGGCCTTTACTTGGAAAAACGTAAAGGACAGAAGGATTACAACGACATCGCTCGCTATTATCGTATCGCGGCTGCACATGATCATTACAAAGCCGCGACTAATCTGCAATATCTGCTGTCAACCGGACAGACCCATTCTCCCGACTCAAGCAAAGAGACCATTGATCTAGCTGAGTACTATGTGGCCAAAGGCATTCCTGGGTCCTATTACGACATGGCGCATTACCTGGAGTTAGGTTATGGCGTCAAACAAGATGTTGCTGCTTCCAGAGCTTACTTTCGGAGGGCTGCCGACTTGGGAAGTCCAGACGCTCAGTATTACATAGGCCGGCTTCTCTCTTACGTTCCCAATACGGCTGATATCATGATGGCAATGTACAAGTGTGCGATGGAACAAGGGCATCGATTAGCAGGAAGAAGTTATTCAAGTTATACGAAAGTAATCGGAAAGTATCAAGAAGCTCTGCACGGTTATCATGCAGCAACCCGAAATGGCGACGATCTGAGTGCGTATAGACTCGCTAATGCATTCAAAGGACCACCTGTGTCTAATGAACTAAGCTATTTGGCATTACATCGAGATGACGAACGCGTCGATCGATACAATAAAATCAGCGACTTCCTGACACGCCACGAACACCTCGGCGCAAAAGTTCCCGACCTGGATGACATAGTCCCACTCCCACCTGCAACCCTCCCTGCGTGGGATGGCACCTTCCAATGGAAACGAGAGCGTGACTCGGCGGTCCCCGTCATTCCCTCTGCAGAGCTGATCGAGAAACTGAGCGCAGAGAAAGGCCTCGACCCTGCCACCGGCCTGCCACTGCCAAAACTCAGCGAGGCCACCTGAGCATTACCGTGTGGATTTGTAAGTGGGCAGTTTGGGAAGTGAATGGATGATAGCGAAGGTACTCAGTGAAGCGTGATGTCATGCGGCGAAACTTGATAAGTAATCGGCTTGGGCTGGGTAGACTGCTACTGGCGTTTGTCAGCTACCTGCTGATCACGGCCTGCTCAAAAAAAGACGAGCCAATGCCTGAATCTGCGTCGGTGGACTTCGCTTTCAGTAGTCTGGAATTCAAGTGCGTTCACGAAAGCGATTCGTTTCCGGTATTGGATCAGGGCGCGGACATTCTCTATCGGTATGGTCTTTACCTGGAAAAACGTAAAGGGCAAAAGGATTACACTGAGATCGCCCGCTATTATCGTATCGCAGCTGCACATGACCATTACAAAGCCGCGACTAACCTGCAGTATCTACTGTCAACCGGACAGGCCCACTCTCCTGGCTCAAGCAAAGAAACCATTGATTTAGCTGAGTACTATGTGGGCAGAGGCATTCCCGGAGCTTATTACGACATGGCGCACTACCTGGAGTTAGGGTATGGCGTCAAACAAGATGTTGCTGCGTCCAGAGCATACTTTCGTCGAGCAGCCGACTTGGGGAACCCGGATGCTCAATATTACGTAGGCAGACTTCTGTCCTATGTTCCAAATACGGCCAAAATCATGCTGGCGATGTATCAGTGCGCGATGCAGCAAGGGAATAGATTAGCGGGGAGAGATTATGCAAGTTATTCGAAGGTCTCACGCTTGTATCGAGAGTCCTTGGAAGGCTACCAACATGCGACTAAAGATGGTGACGCAAACAGTGCGGGAAATCTGGCAAATGCCTTCGAGGGGCCGCCAGCCTTCGACAGGCTTTACTACCTGGCTCTTGAACGAGATGACGAACGCGTCGATCGATACAATAAAATCAGCGACTTCCTGACACGCCACGAACACCTCGGAGCAAAAATCCCCGACCTGGATGACATCGTCCCACTCCCACCTGCAACCCTCCCCGAATGGGATGGCACCTTCCAATGGAAACGTGAGCGTGACTCGGCGGTGCCCGTCATTCCTTCCGCAGAGCTGATCGAGAAACTCAGTGTAGAAAAAGGCCTCGATCCTGCCACCGGCCTGCCCCTGCCAAAACTCAGCGAGACCACCTGAGCATTACCGTGTGGATTTGTAAGTGGGCAGTTCGGGAAGTGAATGGATGATAGCGAAGGTACTCAGTGAAGCGTGATGTCATGCGGCGAAATTTGATAAGTAATCGGCTTGGGCTGGGTAGACTACTACTGGCGTTTGTCAGCTACTTGCTGATCACGGCCTGCTCAGAAAAAGACGAGCCAATGCCTGAATCTGCGTCGGTGGACTTCGCTTACAGTAGTCTGGAATTCAAGTGCGTTCACGAAAGCGATTCGTTACCGGTGTTGAATCAGGATGCGGACATCCTCTATCGGTATGGTCTTTACCTGGAAAAACGTAAAGGGCAGAAGGATTACAACGAGATCGCTCGCTATTATCGCCTCGCGGCTGCACATGACCATTACAAAGCCGCGACTAACCTGCAGTATCTACTGTCAACCGGACAGGCCCACTCTCCTGGCTCAAGCAAAGAAACCATTGATTTAGCTGAGTACTATGTGGGCAGAGGCATTCCCGGAGCTTATTACGACATGGCGCACTACCTGGAGTTAGGGTATGGCGTCAAACAAGATGTTGCTGCGTCCAGAGCATACTTTCGTCGAGCAGCCGACTTGGGGAACCCGGATGCTCAATATTATGTAGGCAGACTTCTGTCCTATGTACCTAATGCAGCCGAAATCATGCTGGCGATGTACAAATGTGCTATGGAGCAAGGCCATAAATTAGCAGGAAGAAATTATTCGAGTTATTCGAAAGTTACTGGACATTACCAACAGTCGCTGCAAGGTTATCAGACAGCAATTCGTAACGGCGATGCCAATAGTGCCAGTCGAATGGCTAACGCATTCGAGGGCCCGCCAGCGTCCGATGAGCTTTATTATCTGGCACTTGAGCGGGATGCTGAACGCGTCGAACGATACAGAAAAATTAACTTGTTTCTGCGACGTCATGAACATTTAGGGGCAAAAATCCCCGACCTGGATGACATCGTCCCACTCCCACCTGCAACCCTGCCCGAATGGGACGGCACCTTCCAATGGAAACGAGAGCGTGACTCGGCGGTTCCCGTCATTCCCTCCGCAGAGCTGATCGAGAAACTGAGCACAGAGAAAGGCCTCGATCCTGCCACCGGCCTGCCCCTGCCAAATCCCACCGGGAGATTTAATTGACCAGGCCCCGGCACTGGCTGCCCGCGAATGGGCATTCTGAATGAGCGCGGCGCACTTGCGTCCATCGCGAGCAGGCTCGCTCCTACAGTCGTTCGGTGTCGTTCACAAAATCCGGGTCCACCACAGATCACTGTGGGAGCCAGCCTGCTGGCGATGGCGTCCCTGAATCCTCAGTAGTCCTTCCCGCGTTCGGTAATGTCCTTCTCGACCATGACCGCATCCGGATCCTGCCCCGCCGGAAACTTGCCTTTGAGATTCCAGGCAAAGGCGATGATCTCGGCAATCGTGCGATACAGCGCTTCCGGAATACTGTCGCCGAGCTCCATCCGCGCCAGCAGTCTCACCAGTTCGGCGTTTTCGTAGATCGGCACTTCATAGTCGCGGGCGATTCGCAGGATTTCTTCCGCCAGTTCTTCGTCGCCCTTGGCTGTGAGGGTAGGGGCGTGGCTGCCGTCGTATTTGAGGGCGATGGCCTGGCGTGGGGCGTTGGGAATGTTCATGCGTTTTCGTCGACCCAGCGTTGTTCGAGGCGGGTTTGTGGGCCTTGGGGCGGTTTGCCGTGGTGGCAATCGAGATCGCCGACGTTCAGGCCGCAATCGAGCATGCGCGCGCGCAATGTCGCCAGATTGCTTTCGATGAGGCTGGCGGTGTACGGCCGTTCGGCCCACAGCTGGCTGGACAGGCTGCCCTTGATCAACTGCGCCTGAACCTGAATCGGCCCCAGCGGCTCCATGTCGAAGGCCAGATCGACCCGCCACAATTGTTGTTTCGGCTCGCGTTCGTCGCGGCGTTCCTGAGGTTGATCGCTATCCGGTGCGTCTTCGCGCTGGAACTTGATCTGCAAGGGCACGATGTCCTGCAGATTGCGCATTGGCACTTCCAGCTGCCAGGTGCTCATCAGTCGTCCGTCGTTGGTCACTCCGGTTTGCTCCAGGCTCGATAACTGATGGCTTTGCAGGCGTGAAACCGCTGCCGCGGCGAGGCGCAGCAGGTGTTCGAGATCGTCTTCGCCGTCCGCGCTCTGCAACATCCGTTCGGGCAGTGGAAAACTGGTGGGCGACGGCTTGGCACTGACCTGTCCGAGCATGCCCAACGCGTTGCGCACGAAACTCGGCATCGCCTGGGCCAGGGTGTTGGCGGCGATGATTGCACCGAGATTGGTACTGGCCGGCAGCCCCGGCGTCAGTTGCGCGATCAGCTTGAGCAGGTCGCCTTTCATGTCGGGTGCCAGCGCCGGGTTCTGGCCGGTCAGCAGTTTCGATTCGAGGAACGCACCGCTACCGGCGAGCGCCAGCGCCAAGCCTTTTGGTGTACTCAGTTGGTGAACGTCCGGCAGTCCGGCCAGCAGCTTGTCTACCGCAGCACGCACGTCACTGGAGGTCTGGTTCGAAGGCGGCAGGTTTTGCAGGAGCTTGAGCAAGCCATCTAGAGAACCTTGACGGCTGGTCTGGCTGACCAGTTGCTGGGTCACCGCCAACTGTTCCTGACGGCTGCTCAGCGGTACGAATTTCAGCGTATGCGTGTCCTGCACCTGCGCGCTGAGCAAGGTGCCGATGCGCAAGGGTTGCGGGCTGTCGACACTCAGGGTGCTGCCGCTCAATGCGGTGTTGAGCAGGCTGACCATCGAGCGAAACACCGTCGGTTGGCCGGGCACTTGAGGCAACACCTGGGAGGTCAGCACTTTGCCCTGCAACAGCGTACCGACTGGCAGTTGCGCGGTGTCGATGCGGGTGAGCGTGGCGACGCTGGAAGCAATGGCTTGTTGAACGGTGATCGCCAGATTGCCCGCCGACGGCTGCGTCACGGCGACGCTGGTGCCCTGGGCCAGCGGTTGATTACTGGTGGCCTGGACCGTGGTCTGGCGGCCGCTTTCGAGGGTGACCTTGAGCAATAGCTGGAACGTCTGGTCCGCCTGCTTGAGCGACAGCACTTCAGCCTTGGCGGTCTGGCCCGCCGTGATCAGACCTTCGATGGGCGTCAGCAGCTTGAGCAACTCGCCGCTTACTACCTGTGGGCGCGCAGAAGTCGGGGTGATCTGCGGCAGCGGGAGGATGTTCATTTCGCCTGTCATACGCGGTCACAACCTTGGGAAAATGCACTCTTTAGAGTAGGAGCTGGCATGTATAATGCCGCGCAGTTGTATACAGAGTGCCGGAAACATTGCAATTATTTGATCCAGCTCGTTAGTTCGGGCCGCCATTACATTTATCCTGCATCTCTTTAACGGCCGCGCCAGAGCCGACTTGAACCGTATAAGGCCCGTGAACCCTTGACCAGTCCTGTCCTGCAAACCGTTGCCCTTGCCTGTGAGCGAGACCTTCGGCTGCTCTTCGAAAATCTCGATTTGCGACTGGCCAGTGGCGAAATGGTACAGATCAGCGGCCCCAACGGCAGTGGCAAGACCAGCCTGTTGCGTCTGTTATCGGGCCTGATGCAGCCGACGGCCGGTGAGGTTCTGCTCAACGGCCAGCCGTTGAACGAGCAACGCACCGAGCTGGCGCGCAATCTGTTGTGGATCGGCCATGCCGCCGGGATCAAGGACTTGCTGACGCCGGAAGAGAACCTGAGTTGGCTCTGTGCCCTGCATCAACCGGCTTCCCATGGAGCGATCCGGGACGCTTTGGCCGCAGTCGGGCTGCGCGGTTTCGAAGATGTGCCTTGTCACACATTGTCCGCCGGCCAGCAACGCCGCGTTGCCTTGGCGCGTTTGTATCTGGAAAGCCCGCCGCTGTGGATTCTCGACGAACCATTCACGGCCCTCGATAAACAAGGCGTGGCGCAACTCGAAGAACACCTGGCCGTGCACTGCGAACGCGGTGGGATGGTGGTGTTGACCACTCACCATACACTGAGCCGCATGCCGGCCGGTTATCGCGACATCGATCTGGGGAAATGGGCCGTATGAGTGTATTCGGTCTGTTGGTGGCCCGTGAGGCCCGATTATTGTTCCGCCGTCCTGCGGAGCTGGCCAATCCGCTGGTGTTTTTTGCGATTGTGGTTTCGTTGTTCCCGCTGGCGGTCGGTCCCGAGTCTCAATTGTTGCAAACCTTGTCTCCGGGGTTGGTCTGGGTGGCCGCGCTTTTATCGGTCCTGCTCTCGCTGGACGGGCTTTTCCGCAGTGATTTCGAAGACGGATCCCTAGAACAGTGGGTCCTTTCGCCGCACCCCCTGGCTCTTCTGGTTTTGGCCAAGGTGCTGGCACACTGGGCGTTTTCCGGCCTGGCACTGGTTTTGCTCGCACCCTTGCTGGCGTTGATGCTCGGTTTGCCTGCCGCCTGTCTGCCGGTGTTGCTGCTTTCGTTGTTGCTCGGTACACCGGTGCTGAGCCTGCTCGGAGCGGTGGGCGCAGCGCTGACGGTGGGTTTGAAGCGCGGCGGCCTGTTGCTGGCGCTGCTGATTCTGCCGTTGTACATCCCGGTGTTGATCCTTGGCAGTGGCGCCTTGCAGGCCGCCTTGCAAGGCATGCCGGCGACCGGTTATCTGCTGTGGCTGGGTAGCCTGACCGCCCTGGCGATAACCCTGACACCTTTTGCAATAGCTGCTGGCCTGAAGATCAGCGTCGGCGAATAATAACGAGGTCTGGTCATTTTTTGATCACTTCTTTTGAAGAAAGACAGGCCCTGGCTCTTCACAGTAAAGAGCAACCGTGACGGAAACACTATGAACTGGACGTGGTTTCACAAGCTCGGCTCGCCCAAATGGTTTTACGGCATCAGTGGCAAAATGCTGCCATGGCTGAGTGTCGCGGCGTTGCTGCTGATCGGCGTTGGCGTGGTCTGGGGCCTTGCGTTCGCCCCGCCGGACTACCAGCAGGGCAACAGCTTCCGCATCATTTATATCCACGTTCCGGCCGCCATGCTGGCGCAGTCCATCTACGTGATGCTGGCGGTGTGCGGCGTCGTCGGGCTGGTGTGGAAGATGAAACTGGCCGACGTCGCCCTGCAATGCGCAGCGCCCATCGGTGCCTGGATGACTGCCGTGGCGCTGGTCACCGGGGCGATCTGGGGCAAACCGACCTGGGGCTCGTGGTGGGTCTGGGATGCACGACTTACGTCGATGCTTATCCTGCTTTTCCTGTACTTCGGTCTCATTGCGCTGGGCAACGCCATCAGCAATCGTGACAGTGCGGCCAAAGCCTGCGCGGTGCTGGCGATTGTCGGCGTGATCAATATCCCGATCATCAAATACTCGGTGGAGTGGTGGAACACCCTGCACCAGGGCGCGACTTTCACCCTCACCGAAAAACCGGCGATGCCCGCCGAGATGTGGCTGCCATTGCTGCTCACGGCGCTGGGTTTCTACTGCTTCTTCGGCGCGGTATTGCTACTGCGCATGCGCCTTGAAGTGCTCAAGCGCGAAGCGCGGGCCAGTTGGGTGAAAGCCGAAGTGCAAAGCAGCCTGGAGGTCGCTCGATGAGTTTTGCGTCATTCGGCGATTTCCTCGCCATGGGCCATCACGGCCTGTATGTCTGGTCGGCCTATGGCATTTGCCTGGCAGTGCTGGCCCTCAACGTGGCGGCGCCGATCCTGGCCCGCAAGCGGTATCTGCAAC
>NZ_RCNW01000343.1:5840-19127 GCF_004307605.1 Pseudomonas sp. Sample_24 | reverse complement strand
CACGCCGTCGATGAGTTTGGCGACCACCGGACCAAAGCGCTGGCTGACCGCCGGCAACGGGATCTGACCTTCGCGCACGCCTCGGTACAGGACCGCAGCGACCAACGAATCCTGATCGAGTTTGAGGTCGGCGAGAATTTCGGCGATTTCAAGGCCGGTACGGAAACTCGAGTTGCCTTCCGACCATAAATTCTTGGCCGCATTGGCCTGCTGCTCAGACTCGCGAGCGAACTCGCAAGCCTCTTTCAAGGCTTCGCGATCCAGCGCCAGATCGACACTGACCGCATGATCGAGCCAAGCCTCGAGATTGATACTGCCGTCGGTGTTGATCGGCTGGTGTGCTCTCACCTGTACCATCTTGCTTACCTTCCCTACGACGCAGATTCAATGCGTCAAATCGCTGACCTTCGTTGCCCGTGCGCCCACGTCGGGCTGATGCGCGGTTGCACGGGCGGGCCAGTCGGACCAGACGAGCATCCTAGCTCGCTTCAAATAACGCCATGGCCTCGACATGTGCCGTCTGAGGAAACATATCGAGAATCCCGGCACGTTTTAACCGGTAGCCCTGCTTGATCAATTCGACCGTGTCGCGCGCCAGAGTTGCCGGATTGCACGACACATATACCAACCGTTCGGCACCCAGCGTCCTGAGCTTGCGCACAACCTCGAAAGCACCGTCACGCGGTGGGTCCAAGAGTACCGCACAAAAGCCTTCCCGCGCCCATTCGGCATCGGTCAACGGCTGGGATAAATCGGCCTGAAAAAACTTCGCGTTATGCAGATTATTGCTAGCCGCGTTTGCCGCCGCCCGATCAACCATCGTCTGCACGCCCTCCACCGCCACCACTTCGCGAGTGGCCTTGGCCAGCGGCAAGGCAAAATTGCCGAGACCGCAGAACAGATCGAGAACCCGCTCATCCGTCGCAGGTTTCAGCCAGTCCAGCGCCTGGGCAACCATCGCTTCGTTGACGCCGGCGTTGACCTGAATGAAATCCCCTGGACGATAAGCCAACTCCAGATCCCACTGCTCAAGACGATAGCCCAGCGCCTGACCGGCCTCGACCGGTTGCGGCTCGCCGTCGCCATGCAGCCACAACTGGGCTTCATGGAGCGCACAGAAATCCTTGAGAATGGTCAGGTCGCCTTCGGACAATGGCGCCATGTGTCGCAGCAAAACCGCCAGTGATGAGCCGCTGAACAACTCCACATGCCCGAGTGCCTGAGGTTTGCTCAAGCGGCGCAACATCGGCGGCAAGCCGGTCATGATCGGCTGCAAGGGTTGTACCAGCACCGGACATTCATTGATGCCGACAATGTCCTGGCTGCCGGCGGCGCGGAAACCGACTTCGAGCATCTTGGCCTTCATGTCCCATCGCACGGCTACGCGGGCGCGGCGACGGTAGCCGAACTCTGGACCGCTCAACGGGACAGCCCACTCTTCGGTCTCGACGCCGGCGACCTTGGACAACTGCTCGGCGAGCATGCGCTGTTTCAGTGCGAGCTGTTCGTCATGTGGCAGATGCTGCACGCTGCAACCGCCGCAACGGCCGGCGTGGGCGCACGGTGCCGGGCGGCGCAGTTCGCTGGCCTTGAACACCCGTTCGGTGCGCGCCTCGACCACTTTGCCGTGGGCGCCAAGTACACGCGCTTCGATCTCTTCACCGGCCAATGCGCCGATGACGAACCAGGTACGCCCTTCGAAAAACGCGATACCGCGACCGTCATTGGCCAGGCGCTCGATGGTCAGGCGCTGTTTTTTGCCGGTCGGGACTTGCGGGGCCTTGCTGCCGCCGGTGGGCTGGAAGCGCAGGCCTCTTTCATGTTTGGCCATCAGTTGGGCGCGTCGAAAATGCCGGTCGACAGGTAACGGTCGCCACGGTCGCAGATGATCGCGACGATCACCGCGTTTTCAACTTCTTTGGACAGACGCAGCATCGCTGCCACTGCGCCGCCCGAGGACACGCCGCAGAAGATGCCTTCTTCACGGGCCAGTCGACGGGTCACGTCTTCGGCTTCGCTTTGCGCCATGTCGACGATCCGGTCCACGCGATCGGCCTGATAGATCTTCGGCAGGTATTCCTGGGGCCAGCGACGGATACCCGGGATCGCCGAGCCTTCCATCGGTTGCAGGCCGATGATCTGCACGGCGTCGCTCTGTTCTTTCAGGTACCGCGAAACCCCCATGATGGTGCCGGTGGTGCCCATGGAGCTGACGAAATGGGTGATGGTGCCCTGGGTCTGACGCCAGATTTCCGGGCCAGTGGTGGTGTAATGCGCCTCGGGGTTGTCGCCATTGGCGAACTGATCCAGCACTTTGCCACGGCCTTCGGCCTCCATGCGCTGGGCGAGGTCGCGGGCGCCTTCCATGCCTTCTTCCTGGCTGACCAGAATCAACTCGGCGCCATAAGCGGTCATGGCAGCCTTGCGTTCAGCGCTGGAGTTGTCGGGCATGATCAGGATCATCTTGTAACCCTTGATCGCGGCGGCCATGGCCAACGCAATACCGGTGTTACCCGAAGTCGCTTCGATCAGCGTATCGCCGGCATGGATCTGCCCACGCAGCTCGGCGCGGGTGATCATCGACAGCGCCGGACGGTCCTTGACCGAACCCGCCGGGTTATTCCCTTCAAGCTTGAGCAAAAGGGTGTTGCTGGTGGCGCCAGGCAGGCGCTGCAAACGAACCAGCGGAGTGTTGCCGACGCAATCGGCGATGGTTGGGTACTGCAAGGTCATGGCGTATTCGCAATCCAGACTGCGGGGGCGCCTATCATACCGGCAAACGTTCGAAGGCCATATCACGCAAAGTGTGGTGCTTATGGCTAACAGGAATAAGCCCTGGCTCAGTCCTCATCCGCTTGCCCGACATTCAATGCGTAGAACTCGTGCAGCTTGGCTTGCAACAGCAGTTTGTCCGGCAGTTGTACCTGATACTCAGCGATAAGCGCAGGCGACAGGCTGCGGTTGAGCGCATATTCAACCACCTCATCTTCCTTGCTGGCACAAAGCAGGACTCCAATGGCAGGGTTCTCATGAGGCTTTCGTTCGTCGCGGTCCAGTGCTTCCAGGTAGAAGTTCAGCTTGCCCAGATACTCCGGCTCAAAACGACCGACCTTGAGTTCAATGGCTACCAGGCAGTTAAGTCCCCGGTGGAAGAACAAGAGGTCCAGGGCGAAATCCCGCCCGCCAACTTGCAGCGGGTATTGGGAGCCGACAAAACAGAAATCACGGCCCAGTTCGATCAGGAACTCCTTGAGACGCGCCAGCAGCCCCTGATGCAAATCGGTTTCGGCATGGGTTCCGGGCAGGTCGAGAAATTCGAGCATGTAGGCGTCACGAAAAATCTCCAGCGCCGAGGGATGGGTATGTTTCAGTGCTGTTGAGATTTTTGCCGGCTGAGTAACGCTGCGCTCAAATAATGCTGCCTTGAACTGGCGCTCCAGCTCACGAGTTGACCACTTCTCCTGGATAGCCATACGTAAATAGAACTCGCGCTCTTGAGGGTGCTTGCTCTGAGTCAGAATCAGCAGGTTGTGGGTCCAGGGTAATTGTGTCAGCAGTGCTGACACTTTTTCATCGCCCCGATAGGCCTCGTAGAATTGGCGCATACGGAACAAGTTACGCCGGGTAAACCCGCGCAACCCCGGTTGCGTCCTTGCCAGATGCTCAGCCAATTGACCGACCACGGAATCGCCCCACTCGGCCCGTTCCAGCTTGCGACTGATATGAGCACCGACCTGCCAGTACAACTCGATCAGTTGCGTATTGACCGCTCGAATGGCCTGCTGTCTGGCACCGTGGATCAGCGCGAGCACTTCGCTGAAACGATCATCTGATGTGCCGCTGGTTACGTCCGGTGCAGTCATGTTCTGTTCCTTGAGGATGATTGAAGGCCAGAGCTTAATCGGTCAAGGAAGTATGAAAATGCCGCTGATACCCTTTCGGAAATGTCGTACAACAATGCCGGAACGCTCCGGCGTGAGCAGATGTTGAGGGCTTGGCTGACCTTGCAGCTCGCACTTACTGAGTTTGAAGGGACGCCAGTGCAGGCGCAGTCTTGCTGGCGCAAGCGCTATCACTGACTTGGCTTTCATCCGCGATCAGCCGCATGTTCATCCGCAACCCGCTACCCGTATTCTCGGCCCACAGCTGCCCGCCCTGTCGCTGCACCGCATTCCTCGCGATGCTAAGGCCCAGACCAAACCCGCCGTCCCCGGGCCGCGAGCCATCGAGGCGGGTGAAAGGCAGGAAGATCCGTTCCAGATCGGCTTGCGCCACGCCGCCACCCTGGTCCTCCAGCCACAGATGCCAGTACTCGCCGTCACGCCGGCCACCAAGGAGGACGATGCCGCCCTTGGGTGAATGACGAATAGCATTGCGCAACATGTTTTCCAGCGCTTGGGCCAACGTATCGAGATGGCCGCGAACCCAGCAGGAAGCGTCCACCGAACACAGCAACTGCCCGTTCGGCCAGCAGCTTTCATAGCAGGCGTTTTCGGTGAGCATTTCCCACAATGCCTGGACCTGGATCGCTTCATCAGGCAATCGGGTGCGTTCGGTGTCAAGCCAGGCCAGTTGCAGCGTGTCTTCCACCAATCGCTGCATGCCGTCGACTTCACGACCAATACGTTCGCGTAACGACTCCAGGCCCTGCTCGCTTTCACTGGCCACCCGCAGGCGACTCAGTGGTGTGCGCAATTCGTGGGACAGGTCGCGCAGCAATTGCTGTTGCAACGCAACCGTGCTTTGCAGACGTTCGGACATATGATCGAACGCTCTGCCCAGTTCACCCAGCTCATCGGTACGATTGGTCGTGCGGCTCGACAGCCGCACACTCAATTGGTCGACCCGCCAGGCATTGGCCTGAGCACGCAAGTGATTGAGTGGTACCACCAACAGGCGATACAGCCCGACGCATAACAGCAATGTGAACAAGCCCGGAATCACACCGTTGGTGATCACCCGCCAGAACACCCGATATTGTCCCGGCAGAAAGCGTTCGGGCAACTCGATTACCAGGCTCCCGGTGGACGGGTCGCCAGGGAACGGTACCCGCATCCACGGCCGGCCTTTTTTGTGGATCGGCCAATCCAATCCGCGCAGGAAGGTCAGGCGCTCGATTTCCTTGTCCGAAAGTGACTGGTTGCTCAAAGACTGCAAATCACCGCCGATGACACCGACCCAGCCTTTTTCCCGCTGATGCATCGCCTGCAACCAGTCATCGATGCCGGCGTTCTGGCGCAACTGCCAGGCTTGTTCGGCTTCGGCGGCGTAGTGCGTCAGGGTTCTGCGGGCATCATCGGAGAGGAACTGATTGCGCTGTTCCATATAACGACCCCAGGACCAGCTCAACCAGATCATCAGCAAACAGAATGCGACCAGCAAACAGGCAAGCTTCCAGAATAGCGAGTGCCGGCCCGGCACATTACATTTCATCACTGGCGCTCAGAATGTAGCCCTTGCCCCAGACCGTCCGCACTTCGCGTTCGGTATAGCCGATGGCCTTGAGCTTGCGGCGGATCTGGCTGATGTGCATGTCCAGACTGCGGTCATGGGCAGAGTAACCGCGTTGCAGGACATGTTGATAAAGGAAGGCTTTGCTCAACACTTCATCGTCATTGCGATTCAGGGTTTCCAGCAAGCGGTATTCGCTGCGGGTCAGGCCGGCGGCTCGCTCGCCGTAAAAAACCTCGGACTGTTCATCGTCGAAATGCAGGCTGTCCCGCGGCGGCGCAATCGCTGCCGGCGTCGGCCGACGGTCGAGGGCGACGCGGCGCAGGATCGCTTCGATGCGTACCCGCAACTCGACCATGCTGAACGGCTTGGTCAGGTAATCATCACCCCCCAGGCTAAAGCCACTGATGCGATCCGCTTCGGCCCCCAGCGCCGACATCAGCAACACCGGGGTGGAGTGACTCTGGCGCAATTGCGTCAGCACTGACAACCCGTCCAGTCCGGGCAACAGAATGTCCATCAACACCACGTCGAAGGCTTGCTCGCGGGCAGCGGCGAGGCCTTCCTGGCCGTTCTGGCACCAGGTCACCTGAAAGCCGCTGCGGCCCAGATGCTCATGGACATAAGCACCGAGCACGAGATCGTCTTCGATGGAAAGGATGCGCGGATGACCAGAGGCGATGGGAGTCATGAGTATCTGCAAATAATTCTCAGTTGATAATTATTCAAGATTGCTTCGCCTGAGGCAACCCGACACTTTGCGCAACCGTTGAAAAGGCCCGAACTGGCCGACGAACGACGACATCAATTTTACGAAGATTGCCCGCCAGCAAATCGCTACACTGCGCAGGTGGTGCATGCCACACGCGAGTGCAGGACTATCGATAGCTGGATGCAGGAGAGATGCGTGCTCAAGAAACTGGGAATCAAAGGCCGCGTGCTGTTGCTGACTCTATTGCCGACCAGCCTCATGGCGCTGGTCCTGGGTGGTTATTTCACCTGGATGCAGCAATCGGACTTGCAAACCCAACTCATGCAACGTGGCGAAATGATCGCCGAGCAACTGGCGCCGCTGGTAGCGCCGGCCATGGGCCATAAAAACAACGAGCTGCTCGAACGCATCGCTACGCAATCCCTCGAGCAGCCGGACGTGCGTGCCGTAACTTTCCTCGCACCTGACCGCACGTTACTGGCCCATGCGGGACCGACCATGCTCAACCAGGCGCCGCTGGGCGATGGTTCGCAAATGTTGCGGCGCAGTGGCAGCGATGCGACGCGTTATCTGCTGCCGGTGTTCGGCAAGCATCGTAATCTGGCAGGCGATGTGATACCCGATGAGGCCGATCGCCTGTTGGGCTGGGTCGAGCTCGAACTGTCGCACAATGGCATGTTGCTGCGCGGTTACCGCAGCCTGTTCGCCAGCCTGATGATGATCGCCGCCGGCCTGGGTGGCGCGGCGTTGCTGGCCTTGCGCATGGGCCGCACCATCAACCGGCCGCTGACCCAGATCAAGCAGGCCGTAGCCCAACTCAAGGACGGTCATCTGGAAACCCGGCTGCCACCCCTTGGCAGTCATGAGCTGGACGAACTGGCATCGGGCATCAACCGCATGGCTGGCACCCTGCAAAATGCCCAGGAAGAATTGCAGCACAGCATCGACCAGGCCACCGAAGATGTTCGCCAGAACCTCGAAACCATCGAGATCCAGAACATCGAACTCGACCTGGCG
Source organism: Pseudomonas sp. Sample_24 (assembly GCF_004307605.1). Taxonomy (NCBI): domain Bacteria; kingdom Pseudomonadati; phylum Pseudomonadota; class Gammaproteobacteria; order Pseudomonadales; family Pseudomonadaceae; genus Pseudomonas; species Pseudomonas sp. Sample_24. The sequence goes on along the minus strand of NZ_RCNW01000343.1, from coordinate 11,947 downwards.
CGCAAGGAGGCACTGGAGGCGAGCCGGATCAAATCCGAATTCCTGGCCAACATGAGCCACGAAATCCGCACGCCGCTCAACGGTATTCTCGGTTTTACCCATTTGCTGCAGAAAAGCGAGTTGACCCCGCGCCAGCTCGATTATCTGGGCACCATCGAAAAGTCTGCCGACAGCCTGTTGGGGATCATCAACGAGATCCTCGACTTTTCGAAAATCGAGGCCGGCAAACTGGTGCTCGACCATATTCCGTTCAACTTGCGCGATCTGCTGCAGGACACCCTGACCATCCTTGCCCCCGCTGCCCACGCCAAACAACTTGAGCTGGTGAGCCTGGTGTATCGCGACACGCCTTTGTCGCTGGTCGGCGACCCGCTGCGGCTCAAGCAGATCCTCACCAATCTGGTCAGCAACGCCATCAAGTTCACCCGCGAAGGCACCATCGTCGCCCGGGCCATGCTCGAAGAAGAACACGATGACAGTGTGCAACTGCGCATCAGTATTCAGGACACTGGCATCGGCCTGTCGAGCCAGGACGTACGCGCGCTGTTCCAGGCTTTCAGTCAGGCCGATAACTCACTGTCCCGGCAACCGGGCGGCACGGGGCTGGGGCTGGTGATTTCCAAGCGACTGATCGAACAAATGGGCGGCGAGATCGGTGTCGACAGTACACCGGGCGAAGGTTCGGAGTTCTGGATCAGCCTGAGCCTGCCCAAAACCCGCGACGATGCCGAAGACCTGCCCGGCCCGCCGCTGTCGGGTCGTCGTGTGGCGGTGCTGGAAAACCATGACCTGGCCCGTCAGGCGCTGCAGCATCAACTGGAAGATTGCGGTCTCGCGGTCACGCCGTTCAACACGCTGGAAAGCTTGACCAATGGCGTGACTGGCGTCCATCAGACCGATCAGGCCATCGACCTGGCGGTGCTGGGCGTCACCAGCAATGACATGCCGCCCGAGCGCCTTAATCAATACATCTGGGACCTCGAACACCTTGGTTGCAAAGTGCTGGTGCTCTGCCCGACCACGGAGCAGACGCTGTTCCACCTCTCGGTGCCCAACCCTCACAGCCAACTCCAGGCCAAACCGGCCTGCACCCGCAAGTTACGACGCGCACTGTCCGACCTGGTCAACCCGCGCCAGATTCGCAGCGAACCCGGCGAACCGGTTTCCAGTCGCGCGCCTAAAGTGCTGTGCGTTGACGACAACCCGGCCAATCTGCTGCTGGTGCAGACGTTGCTCGAAGACATGGGCGCCAAGGTGCTCGCCGTGGAAAGCGGCTACGCAGCCGTCAAAGCGGTGCAAAACGAGACCTTCGACCTGGTGCTGATGGACGTGCAGATGCCGGGAATGGACGGACGGCAAAGTACCGAGGCGATCCGCCAGTGGGAGAGCGAGCGGCATTGCACACCGCTGCCGATCGTGGCGCTCACCGCCCATGCCATGGCCAATGAAAAACGCGCCTTGTTGCAAAGCGGCATGGACGACTACCTGACCAAACCGATCAGTGAGCGGCAACTGGCGCAGGTGGTGCTGAAATGGAGTGGCCTGGCGCTGCGCAACCATAGCCCGGAGCGCGCCAGCGACAGCCACAACGGTGCCTTTGAGTTGCAAGTGCTCGATCACGAAGAAGGCTTGCGTCTGGCCGCGGGCAAGGCCGATCTGGCGGCAGACATGCTGGCGATGTTGCTGGCGTCGCTGGAAGCCGACCGTGAAGCGATCCGCCAGGCCCAGGAAAGCCGCGATCACAACGCGCTGATCGAACGTGTCCATCGCCTGCACGGCGCAACCCGTTACTGCGGCGTGCCGCAACTGCGCGCCGCCTGCCAACGCAGCGAAACCCTGCTCAAGCAACAGGACCCGAAAGCCTACAGCGCACTCGAAGAACTCGACCGGGCAATCAATCGTCTGGCCGCCCAGGCGCGCATCAATGCCTGACCTGGCGCAAAGACGCCGGTAGCGGGAAGGACTAATGTAGGAGCTGCCGCAGGCGACGATCTTTTGATCTTGAAAACGCTGAGTCTTCAGGGAGAACACATGCGCACGATTTTATTCAGCAGCCAGAACTACGACCGCGAGAGTTTTCTCGCCGCGGATCTGCCGCCCGGTATCGAGCTGCACTTTCAGGCGGCGCGGCTGAGCGTTGATACAGTGGCGCTGGCCGAAAATCACGAGGTCGTCTGTGCCTTCATCAATGATGATCTCAGTGCACAGGTGCTCGAACGCCTCGCGGCGGGCGGCACACGCCTGATTGCCCTGCGTTCGGCCGGTTACAACCATGTCGACCTTGCAGCGGCGAAACGCCTCGGGCTGGCGGTGGTGCGCGTCCCGGCCTACTCGCCCCATGCGGTGGCCGAGCATGCAGTGGCGCTGATCCTGGCGCTCAACCGACGTTTGCACCGGGCCTACAACCGTACCCGCGAAGGCGACTTCAGCCTGCACGGGCTGACCGGTTTCGACCTGGTGGGCAAGACCGTCGGCGTGGTCGGTACCGGGCAGATCGGCGCTACATTCGCAAAAATCATGAACGGTTTCGGCTGCCGGTTGCTGGCTTACGACCCGTACCCCAATCCCCAGGTCGAAGCACTCGGTGCCCGTTACCTGGACTTGCCGCAACTGCTGGCCGAATCGCAGATCATCAGCCTGCACTGCCCGCTCAATGGACAGAGCAAGCATCTGATCAACCGCGAGTCTTTGGCGCACATGCAACCGGGGGCGATGTTGATCAATACCGGTCGCGGTGGCCTGGTGGACACCCCGGCGCTGATCGACGCCCTCAAGAGCGGGCAATTGGGTTATCTGGGGCTGGATGTGTATGAAGAGGAAGCGCAGCTGTTCTTCGAGGATCGTTCCGACCTGCCGTTGCAGGACGATGTCCTGGCGCGATTGCTGACGTTCCCTAACGTCATCATTACCGCGCATCAGGCGTTCCTGACCCGCGAAGCCCTTGGCGCGATTGCCGCGACCACCCTCGACAACATTGCGACCTGGAACGCTGGCACTGCGCAAAACCTGGTCACAGTCGACTGAACCTGATCGAAGGTCATGTGCCCGCACCATGCAACGCGAATGCCCGTGCTAGCATATCGCGCATATTTGGAGGACCCATGGTCGAACACGATTTCCGCTACAGCCTGATGAACCCGCAACACACCCTCACCGAATGCCGCGCCCTGGTGCCGGGGCGCTATCAAGTCACCGGCAACGGCGGCTCGATTCGCAATAACGACGTGTTGGTAGTGACCCTCAAGGGCGCCAAGGACTTGTCCATGCGCCTGACCGTCGAAACGGTTCGCCACTTGATCAATCCACCCGGGCAATGGGTTGCGGTAGCCAGTGGCCCGGTGTTCGGCGAACTGGCGATCCACACCTGGCAGGTGAACTGCGACAGCTGTGCAAAAGAGCTGAGCTTCGAGTTCGCGGTCGACGCCAAGTTGGGCAACAAGGCCGAAAAGCCAGCCGCCACTGCGCGGATTGCCGAGCTGGGCTGGACCACCGTCGGCGAAAAGCACCTGTGCCCGAAGTGCCAGGAGCCTGCGTGATGAAACACCTCGCCCTGGCCGCGCTGGTCGGTGCAAGCCTGATGGGCTGTGCTGCCGATCCGGTGCAATTGCAACAAAACCGCAGCTACATTCTGGAGTGGATCGGCGAACGTCCGTTGATGGACTACAGCCACCTGACCATCACGCTCGGCGAAGATGGTCGCGCTTACGGCAATGGTGGCTGCAACCACTGGTTCGCGCCATACACCCTGGAAGGCAACAAGCTGAGCTTCGGCAAAATCGGCAGCACCCGCAAACTCTGCGCGCCGGCGCTGATGGAGCAGGAAAAACGCTTCCTTCAGGCGCTGGAAAACGTGCAACGCTGGGACGTATCGTCAATCGATCAGATGCGTTTCTGGCCGGCCGAAGGCAAGCCGCTGCGCTGGTGGCTTGAGGAAGGTTGATGTCCCCTCCTCCCTTATCATTCCCACGCTCTGCGTGGGAATGATCAAGTGACGCTCCGCGTCACAGGGACGCAAAGCGTCCCGGGCGGCGTTCCCACGCAGAGCGGGGGAACGATCATCATCCCTCGATTCAATTCTGCGCCTGCAACGCCTCCAGCTTCGCCATCACCCCCGCCGCTGTCTGCTCTCCCATCAATTGCTCACGCACCTTGCCTTTGTTATCGATGATATAGGTCACCGGTAATGCCTCACTGCGTGGCAGTTCGAACACTTCTGAAGGGTCCTGGGCCAGCACGGTAAATTTGATTCCAAGCTTCTCACTGGCGCTTTTCAGCTCTTCGCCCTGCACATTGTCGAAGTTGACCCCGAACACACCGATCTTCTTGCCCTGGAGCTGATCGGCCAAGGCGTTCAGCTCCGGGATCTCGGTACGGCACGGCCCGCACCATTCAGCCCAGTAATTGAGCACCAGCCATTTGCCATCCAGACGCTCGGCGGCGACTTTCTGTCCATTCTGGTCAATCCCGTAGTCGTTTCCGCAGCCCCCCAACAGCAACGCCCCAATGATCGTCAATGCTGCTGCCAGTCGCCTTGTCATGTCGTGTTCCTTGTCAAAAATTGAATGCGCCTGCGACCCATCGCCTCCCAAGGTTCTGGATTACGCGCTGCACAGTTAGAATAGCCGCCACCTTACGCAAGATGCGACCCGCTCATGACCGATCTGACGCTTTATCACAACCCGCGCTGCTCGAAATCCCGCGGTGCGCTCGAACTGCTCGAAGCCCGTGGCCTGACGCCGACCGTGGTGCGCTATCTGGAAACCCCGCTCGACGCCGCGCAAATCCAGGGTCTGTTGGGCAAACTCGGCATTAGTGCCCGGCAACTGCTGCGCACCGGCGAGGACGAATACAAGACCCTCGGCCTCGCGGACGGCAGCCTGAGCGAAGCGCAATTGATCGCAGCCATCGCCGCCCACCCGAAACTGATGGAACGTCCGATTCTCGAAGTCGGCGATAAAGCCGTCATCGGTCGTCCACCAGAGCAGATTCTGGAACTGTTGCCATGAGTGCGCCGTACATTCTGGTGCTGTACTACAGCCGCAGCGGTTCGACCAATGAAATGGCCCGGCAAATTGCCCGCGGTGTCGAGCAGGCTGGCCTTGAAGCGCGGTTACGTACCGTGCCGGCGATTTCCACGGAATGCGAAGCCGTGGCGCCGGACATTCCCGACGAAGGCGCGCTCTATGCCAGCCTCGACGACCTTAAAAACTGCGCTGGCCTGGCACTGGGCAGTCCGACTCGTTTCGGCAACATGGCGGCGCCGCTCAAGTACTTCCTCGATGGCACCAGCAACCTGTGGCTGACCGGCGCGCTGGTGGGCAAACCGGCCGGCGTGTTCACGTCCACGGCGAGCCTGCACGGTGGCCAGGAAACCACCCTGCTGTCGATGATGCTGCCATTGCTGCACCAAGGCATGTTGATCACCGGCCTGCCCTACAGCGAATCGGCGTTGCTGGAAACCCAGGGTGGCGGCACGCCGTACGGCGCCAGTCATCACGCCGGAGCCGATGGCAAAAGCGGTCTGGACGCTCATGAAGTGGCGCTGTGCCGTGCACTGGGCATGCGCCTGGCCAAGACTGCGCAGAAACTGGAGGGTTGAAGGTGGCCAAGAAGCCGAAGGTCCTGCCCGCCATCGAATGGCTCGAACCGCGCGTCAAGGCGATGCGCGTCATCAGTCTGCTGTGCTTTTTTGGTCTGGTGGGATTGCTCTGCGTTTACTACTTGATGGTTGCCGATCTGCACGGTGCACGGCCATGGGTGATTCTGCTGATCGAGCTGGTGCCGTTGCTGTTGCTCGCGCCGGGGATGATTGTCGGCAACGCCCGCGGGCATTCATGGATGTGCTTTGTGGTGAACCTGTATTTCATCAAAGGCGCGTTGGCCGCGTATGACCCGAACCGGCAGATGTTCGGCGTGCTGGAGATGGCCGCGAGCCTGGCGGTGTTCTGTTCAGCGCTGTTGTATGTGCGGTGGCGGTATCAGTTGAACCGCAAGTTGGCTGGCGAAGGCGGGATATCCGTCGCCTGATCGGGCCTCATCGCTGGCAAGCCAGCTCCCACAGGTATTGGGCTTGAACACAAATTCTGTGAGCAACTCCCACAGGTATT
>NZ_RCNW01000343.1:0-5740 GCF_004307605.1 Pseudomonas sp. Sample_24 | reverse complement strand
TTGAACACAAATTCTGTGAGCAACTCCCACAGGTATTGGGTTTGAACACAAATTCTGTGGGCAACTCCCACAGGTATTGGGTTTGAACACAAAATGTGTAGACAACTCCAATCACTGTGGGAGCTGGCTTGCCAGCGATAGGCCGGGGTCGCGCTCGACCGACTCGGTCTCAATGATTGACGGTGTAGGCCAGCATCATCGAAATCTGACTCATCGGCCGTCCGCCGCTTTCTTCATGCCATTGGTTGAACACATCCTGCACCAGCGCCAGGTCGCGCAGGCTGGTTGGCACCTTGTCGATGATGTTCTGTGCGTTCAACGCCGCGACCACATCGTAACTCGGCACAAAGGTATCCTTGCCGACCATGCGCAGGAAACGCGGCGCAGACAGGCCGCCCAATTGATGGCCGCGCTTTTTCAGCATCGTCCACAAGCCGACGATATCAGTCACCGGCCAATCGGCGATCATCGCACCGAAACTGCCCTTCTCAATGGCGACGTCCAGCACGAACTGCGCATTGCGCGGCACACTCTTCAATTTGCCCAGGTGGCGGATAATCCGCGCGTCCTGCATCAGGCGTTCCAGATGCTCGGCGCTCATCAGCACGACTTTTTCCGGGTCGAACTTGAAGAACACTTCTTCGAAGGCCGGCCACTTGGCGTCCACCAGGCTGTGCTTGAGCCCGGCACGGAATACGCGCAATGCCATGGTCGAGAGGTAGCGGTCATCGCTGATCTTGCGCAATTGCGCCGGGGTCTTGGGAACGGGCAGATGGGCTTCCAGTTCAGCCGCCGAACCAAAACGGTTCAGGCAGAATTCATTCAGCCACTTGTAGTCGCGCATGCCCTCTCCTGAGGATTAGATGAATAAACCCATGTGGGAGCCAGCCTGCTGGCGATGAGGGAGTGTCAGCCGACAATGATTTGTCTGACCCACCGCTATCGCCAGCAGGCTGGCTCCCACATCAAGGTGATTAAAGGTTAACCACGTTGACGAAGCGCGAAGCCGCCGTTTCGTCGATCTTGAGGCTGGTGAAGTCGAACAGGTTGCGGTCCGCCAGTTGCGACGGGATCACGTTCTGCAAGCTGCGGAAAATGCTCTCGGTACGGCCTGGGGTCTTGCGCTCCCAGTCCTGGAGCATTTCCTTGACCACCTGACGTTGCAGGTTTTCCTGGGAACCGCAGAGGTTGCACGGGATGATCGGGAACTGCTTGAAGTCCGAATAAGCCTGGATGTCCTTTTCGTTGCAGTAGGCCAACGGGCGGATCACCACGTTGCGTCCGTCATCGGCGCGCAACTTGGGTGGCATGGCCTTGAGCGAACCGTTGAAGAACATGTTGAGGAAGAACGTCTCGACGATGTCGTCGCGGTGATGACCCAAGGCCATTTTGGTCGCGCCGATCTCGTCAGCGAACGTGTACAGCGTGCCGCGACGCAGGCGCGAGCACAGCGAGCAAGTGGTTTTCCCTTCGGGAATCAGTTCCTTGACCACCGAGTAAGTGTCTTTTTCGACGATGTGATACTCGATTCCCAGCTCTTTGAGGTAAGCCGGCAGCACGTGCTCAGGGAAACCCGGTTGTTTCTGGTCCATGTTCACGGCCACGATCTCGAACTTGATCGGCGCGACCTTCTGCAAGTGCATCAGCACATCGAGCATGGTGTAGCTGTCCTTGCCGCCGGACAGGCAGACCATGACCTTGTCGCCGTCTTCAATCATGTTGAAATCGGCAACAGCCTCACCGGCCTGGCGGCGAAGGCGCTTTTGCAGTTTGTTCTGGTTGACCGTAAGAGTGCCCATGACGCGAAATCCGTGAGGTGTGACGAAAGGCGGGCATTTTACGCAAAAACCTATCCCGGGCGAAGCGTCCTGACGGATCGCCTGCCGTTCTACAGATGCAACTGCGATTAAGCGCAGGCTTTACAGCGCAATTTGCTCTAAGCCCCCTCTCCTTGTGCGGTTAACTCCTTCCTATACTGCGACATAAGGTCGCATTCGTATTCCAGACCTTTTACTTACTTGGCCGTATTGGCCCGTAGGCGCTCCACTGGGGGGCGACGGTATAAAAGAGGAGTGACTGGCATGATCCATCACGTAGTGGGGCTCTTCACCCACCCTGACCAAGAATGGAAAGAAATCCGTGGCGACCAGGAGGAAAGCATCAGCCACATGTACCTGACCCACACCCTGATTCTGGCGGCCATCCCTGCTGTGTCGGCGTTTATCGGCACTACGCAGGTCGGCTGGGTGATCGGTAACCGGCCGCCAGTGATGTTGACGATGGAAAGTGCGCTCTGGATGACGATCATGTCGTACCTGGCGATGCTCGGTGGCGTAGCGGTCATGGGCGCGTTCATTCACTGGATGGCCCGCACCTATGACGCCAATCCCAGCCTGGCACGCTGCGTGGCCTTCGCGACCTACACCGCGACGCCGCTGTTCATCGGCGGCTTGGCGGCGCTGTACCCGCATATGTGGCTGGGGATGATCGTCGGCACTGCGGCGATCTGCTACACGGTCTATCTGTTGTATGTCGGGCTACCGACGTTCATGAACATTCCAACTGACGAGGGCTTTCTGTTTTCCAGTTCGGTGCTCGCCGTAGGCCTGGTCGTGCTGGTGGCTATCATGGCGTTCACTGTCATTGTCTGGGGACTCGGCGTGGGGCCGGTCTATACGAATTAGCAACACACCCTCCAAAAATCAGATCTGCCGACACAGGCCGCCGCAAGGCGGCCTTTTGATGCCTCCTGCCAGAAGAAACGCAACGACCATTCGGCGCTCAAACGATTCGCAAGGCCCGAGGGTTGCGGCATACTCAACGTCTCTGGAGATCCATCAAGCATGCCCGAGCAACTCAATACCCGCGTCGAAGACTGTTTCCAACAAGCCGAATCCTTTTTCAAACGACCTTTCAAACGCCCCGTGGTGAGCCTCAAGCTGCGCGGGCAAAAAGCCGGTGTCGCGCATTTGCACGAGAACCTGCTGCGTTTCAACCTGCAGTTGTACCGGGAAAACACCGAGGACTTCCTCAAGCAGACAGTGGCCCACGAAGTTGCTCACCTGATCGCTCATCAACTGTTCGGCGACCGCATTCAGCCCCATGGCGAAGAGTGGCAATTGATTATGCGCGGCGTGTACGAACTGCCGCCCAATCGTTGCCACACCTACGACGTCAAGCGCCGCAGCGTCACCCGCTACATCTACAAGTGCCCGTGCGCCGACAGCGATTTCCCGTTCTCGGCCCAGCGCCATGGCCTGGTGCGCCAGGGGCGGCGGTATTTGTGTCGGCGGTGTCGCAACACCTTGGTGTTCAGTGGGGAAATGCGGGTCGAATAGGCGGATCTTTCTGCTGGCTGTACCATCCTCATCGCCAGCAGGGCTGGCTCCTACAGGGGATTTACGGTGCGACGCACATCCAGTGTGGGAGCCAGCCCTGCTGGCGATGAGGCCGGCACAGGCACTAGAGAATCACCTTGGCCCGCCGCAGCTCTTCAATCCGCTCAACACTAAATCCCAACTCCCCCAACACCTGATCCGTATGCTCGCCCAACGCCGCGCCAATGTGCCGGGGCGCCGGCAATCCTTCTGAAAACTTCAACGGACACGCCATCTGCGCCTGGCTCGAACCATCGCCCCTCGGCACTTGCGTGACCAAATCCCGTGCCTGCAACTGCGGATGACGCAGCGCTTCCCCGACGCTCAAAACCGGCTCCACGCACGCATCCAGTTCCGCAAACAATGCACACAACTCGGCGAAGTCATGTTTCTCGAACTCCACTGTCAGCGCGTCCTTGAGTTTCTTCTGCTGCGACGGTTGCGGGGACAGGCCGAGGTTCGCCAGCTCCTCCAGCCCAAGCGCCACACATAACTGCTTCATGAACGCCGGTTCGAGGCTGCCCACCGACAACCAGCGGCCATCCCGCGAGCGGTAATAGTCGTAAAAGCTACCGCCATTGAGCATCTGGTCTTCCCGGCCCGGCTCGACACCGCAGGCCAGGTACCCGGCGCCCGCCATGGCATTAAGGCTGAAGGCGCAGTCGGTCATGCTCACATCCAGGTGTTGCCCCTGCCCGGTTTGCTGGCGGGCGATCACCGCGGCGAGCAATCCGATTACCCCGTGCAACGAACCGCCGGCGACATCCGCCACTTGCGGCCCCAAGGGCAGCGGCCCGCTGTCGGCACGGCCGGTGTAGCTGGCCAGCCCGGCCAGCGCCAGGTAATTGAGGTCATGGCCGGCACGTTCCCGGTAAGGGCCGGTCTGGCCGTAACCGGTGATCGACACATAAATGAGTTTGGGATTGATGGCCTTCAGGGCTTCATAGCCCAGCCCCAAACGTTCCATGACACCGGGGCGAAACTGCTCCAGCACAATGTCGTAGTCCTCAAGAAGCTGCTTGATGACCTCCAGCGCCTCAGGCTGCTTGAGGTCCAGCGCCAGGCTGCGTTTATTGCGATTGAGATAGGCGTGGCTGGCTGACACGCCCTGGTCATGGGGTGGCAGCACGCGCAGCAGGTCCATGCGGCTCGGCGATTCGATGCGCAGCACATGCGCGCCCATGTCCGCCAGTAACAACGAGGCGAACGGCCCCGGCAGCAATGTCGAGAAATCCAGAACCTTGAGTGATGCCAGTGGACCGAGCATGGATGTTCTCCCTGAATGATGCCCCCAGACTAGGCAGCCGGACGCTCAGGGGCAATAACCTTATGTGCCAGTGACGCTGACCGTTGCGCTCAGGTCGCAGGCAGAAAAAAACCCGCCGAAGCGGGTTTTTCATTGCAGCAGGTTTATTTGGCGTTAGCCGGGGCGACCTCGTCGGCGTGGCCCAGAACGTCGTCTTTAGGCTCGTCGGCAATGCCGCGACCGCCAGAAGCCAGCTCGGATTGCAGTACGTCGGTGTCCAGTTCCTTGACCCACTTGGCCACCACGATGGTCGCCACGGCGTTACCAATCAGGTTGGTCAGGGCACGGGCTTCGGACATGAAGCGGTCGATGCCGAGGATCAGCGCCAGGCCGGCAACCGGCAAGTGGCCGACAGCGGACAGCGTGGCTGCCAGTACGATGAAGCCCGAACCGGTCACACCGGCAGCACCTTTGGAGGACAGCAGCAATACCACCAGCAGGGTGATCTGGTGCGTGAGGTCCATGGGGGTGTCAGTGGCCTGGGCAATGAACACGGCCGCCATGGTCAGGTAGATCGCCGTACCGTCGAGGTTGAACGAGTAACCGGTCGGGATCACCAGGCCTACCACGGATTTCTGCGCGCCCAGACGCTCCATCTTGATCAGCATGCGTGGCAGTACCGATTCCGAAGAGGAAGTACCCAGTACGATCAGCAGTTCTTCACGGATGTAGCGGATCATTTTCAGAACGCTGAAACCGTGCATGCGAGCAATACCACCCAGCACGATCAGGATGAACAGCAGGCAAGTGATGTAGAAGCACGCCATCAACTGGCCCAGTTGCACCAGCGAGCCGACACCATAGGCACCGATGGTGAACGCCATGGCACCGAAGGCACCGATTGGCGCGAGCTTCATGATCATGTTGATGATGTTGAACATGACGTGGGCGAAGCGATCGATGAAGTCCAGGATCGGCCGGCCGTAGGCGCCCAGGCGATGCAGGGCGAAACCGAAGATCACCGAGAACATCAAGACTTGCAGGATGTCGCCCGTGGCGAATGCGCCGACGATGGTGGACGGGATCACGTTGAGGAGGAAGCCAACGACGCTTTGAT
>NZ_RCNW01000042.1:0-19239 GCF_004307605.1 Pseudomonas sp. Sample_24 | reverse complement strand
CAGACCAAAAACCTGCTGGTGAGCTACGACATCAATCCGCTGGGCTTCTTCTGATCCGGCGCGATATCGCGTAACGGCTATCGCGGGCCAGCCTTGCGTCTACGGGATTGCGCACTACCTGTAGAGCAAGGCTTGCCCGCGATGGCGTCTTCAATACCCTCCGACGCCCATGGATGAGTTGCCCGCACATACGGATATCCGTATATTTGACTTCCCGTATATGTCGGTACGACCTCAAAGTGCTGACACTTGCGATTCTGTTGATTACCCTCTCGGCGCGGACACGGCGCTTGAGTCTTCGATATCCGCAAATGCGGAGGGAGCAATCCATGCGAGTTCTGTTCATGTGCACGGCCAACAGCTGTCGCAGCATCCTTTCAGAAGCCATGTTCAATCACCTGGCACCGCAGGGTTTCGAAGCGGTAAGTTCCGGCAGCTTTCCCAAAGGCAAAGTACTGCCGCGTAGCCTGACCACGCTACAACAGTCCGCCATTTCCATCGAAGGATTGAGCAGCAAGGGCAATGATGCCTTTGAGGATAACCCACCGGATATCGTCATTACCGTTTGCGACAAGGCAGCAGGCGAAAGTTGCCCGGTGTATTTCGGCCCGGCGCTGAAGGCCCATTGGGGCCTGGAAGATCCTTCCGACGTAGTGGGTGACGAAGCGGCGGTGGACGCGGCTTTCCGCGCCACGCTTGCGCACATCGAGCAACGCTGCAGGGCGTTCCTCGCCCTGCCCTTCAATGAACTCAGCCGCGATCAACTCAAACGCGAACTGGACCGAATCGGCGCTCTCTGAGCAGGAAGAAACATGTCTGAGCAACTGCCTAACCTTGACCTCTCCCTGTTCGACGACGCAGGCATCACTTTTCGTCCGGGCGAACCCAAGCCACGCATCCTGTTGTTGTACGGGTCGACCCGCGAGCGCTCGTTCAGCCGTCTGCTGGTCGAAGAGGCCGCACGCCTGCTGGAACACTTTGGTGCAGAAACCCGAATCTTCAATCCTTCCGGTTTGCCGCTTCCCGACGATGCACCTGTGGATCATCCCAAGGTGCAGGAGTTGCGCGATCTGGTGTTGTGGTCGCAAGGTCAGGTCTGGTGTTCGCCGGAGCGGCATGGCGCGATGTCGGCTGTATTCAAGGCACAGATTGACTGGATTCCCCTTGCCCTCGGTGCCATTCGCCCGACTCAGGGCAAGACGCTGGCAGTGATGCAAGTCTGCGGTGGTTCGCAGTCCTTCAACGCAGTCAACCAGCTGCGTGTGCTGGGACGCTGGATGCGCATGTTCACCATTCCCAATCAATCCTCGGTGCCGAAGGCTTTTATGGAATTCGACGAAGCCGGCCGAATGAAGCCCTCGGCGTTCTACGACCGCGTGGTCGACGTGATGGAAGAACTGGTGAAATTCACCCTGCTGCTGCGTGACCATCAGGGGTTTCTGGTGGATCGCTACTCCGAACGCAAGGAAAGCGCCGAACAGCTCATGGCCCGCGTGAACCAGCGTTCAATCTGAGGTCGTCAAGTTTATCGGTATCAGAGGCGCGCGCTTCGAACAGACAGGCGGCAATCGGCCGAAGCCGCCCGTGGATGGAGCGATGGTAAATGACGGCTAAGCTACCTTCTAGCGTCGGGTTTACAACTCGGAGGGGAGCCAATGAAACGCTGTGCAATGCTCATCGCGATCTGTTTGCTGGCCACGGCTTGTCAGAGCACAAATAATGGCGTCACCCGACTCGACAATTGTGTCTGCTACAAATCGTCCGAGGCACAACATCTGAAAGCATCGCAAATAGCCTGGAACGACCCCGAAACGCTGCAGGAACAGTTCTCGCACTGCATTTGTCGAGCGTTGATTGACCTGAAGGAGGTCGATGATCCCGGTAAGCTCTTCGTGCCTGGAACAGAAATAAAATGAATGTCGCTCGCCGGTAAGAGGCACCAGGGGCGTTGAGAGACGGGCAAGGCATCGACAGGCAAACACCGGGCATTGCTTCCACCGCTCGGCTTCGCCCTCCTCTGTCTGGCAATCGTCGTGCAGCTCTCCCTCTCGCCCGTTGCCTGCCCCTTCACACTCACGCCTGATCCATTGCCTCGACCACGCCCTTGTCCTCACCCAGGAACCCGCCACTCTGATGCTGCCAGAGCCGCGCATAGATGCCGTTCTTCGCGAGTAACTCGGTGTGGGTGCCCTGCTCGATGATGCGTCCGTCATCCATGACGATCAGGCGGTCCATGGCTGCAATGGTGGACAGCCGATGGGCGATGGCGATCACGGTTTTGCCCTGCATCATTTCATCGAGGCTTTCCTGAATGGCCACTTCGACTTCCGAGTCCAGCGCGCTGGTGGCCTCGTCAAGCAGCAGGATCGGGGCGTTCTTGAGCATCACCCGGGCAATCGCGACGCGTTGACGCTGGCCACCGGACAGCTTGATGCCGCGCTCACCCACCAGGGTGTCGTAGCCGGTATGGCCCTGCCGGTCGCTCAGTTGGCTGATGAACTCATCGGCCTGGGCATTGGCCGCGGCGGCACGGATTTGCGCGTCGGTCGCATCGGGACGACCGTATGCAATGTTGTCGCGAATGGAACGGTGCAGCAGCGAAGTGTCCTGGGTGACCATGCCGATGGAGCTGCGCAGGCTGTCTTGCGTCACGTGTGCAATGTTCTGGCCGTCGATGCGAATCTCACCGCTGTCGACATCATAGAAGCGCAGCAGCAAGTTGATAAGCGTGGATTTGCCGGCGCCAGAGCGGCCGACCAGGCCGATTTTTTCACCCGGACGAATGTTCAGGCTCAGGCCATCGAGCACCTGGCGCTCGCCATTGTAGTTGAAGCTCACTTTATCGAAGGTTACCGCGCCGCCTGTGGTCACCAGCACACCCGCATCCGGTGCATCCTTGACCTTGGGACCGCGGGTCAGCGTCGCCATGCCGTCCTGTACCGTGCCGATGCTCTCGAACAGCGAGGTCATTTGCCACATGATCCAGTTCGACATGCCATTGATCCGCAACGCCATTGCAGTGATTGCCGCCACGGCACCTGCGCCGACGTCACCCTGGTGCCACAGCCACAGGGCATAACCGCCGGCGGCCATGATCAGCCCCACCACCAATGCCTGGTTGACGATCTCGAACTGGCTGACCAGGCGCATCTGGCGAAAGCCGGTTTGCTTGAAATCCTCCATTGCCGCTCGCGCGAAGTGCGCTTCACGATTGGAATGGGAGAACAGTTTCACCGTAGTGATGTTCGTGTACGCATCCGAGATACGCCCGGTCATCATTGACCGCGCATTCGCCTGTTCCTGCCCGACTTTCCCCAGGCGAGGCACGAAGTACCACATGGCCAGGCCGAACAGCAGAGCCCAGGCAACGAATGGCAGCATGAGTTTCAGCGCGAAGCCACCGGCCAGTGCGATGATCGCAATGAAATACACCCCGATACCCGGGACGATTTCGATCAGGGTGAAGAGCACGTCTCGTACCGCTAGCGCGGTCTGCATCACCTTGGTGGTGACGCGGCCGGAAAACTCATCGGAAAAAAACGACAGGCTTTGCCGCAACATCAGGCGATGGAAGTCCCAGCGCAGCCGCAACGGCAAGTTAATTGCCAATATCTGGTGCTGCACCATGGTGCGCAACGCCACCAGCCCGACACTGGTTACCATGACAATACCCATGCCCCACAACACCCGACTTTCCTGCGCAGCCGCCTCACCGCCTGCCTGCCAGGTCGAGAGCAGGTCCACGACCTGGCCGAGGAAGGAAAACAGCCACGCTTCGTAAATCGATACACCGGCACCGAGCAGCGCCAGCGCAAGGATGTAACCACGCGCTCCCCGCGTACAGGCCCACAGGAAACGAGCCAGGCCGTCCGGTGGCGGTGGCACCTCGTCAGGCGGAAAGGGATCGAGCCTTCGTTCAAACACACGAAGCATGGTGTTCTCCAAAACAGTCAAGTTAAGGAGATTCTGCCATTGAACGGGCGCCTTGAGGGTTTGCAACGTCAAGGTATGGCGTTGTCGGCAGGTTGCCGCCGATGGCGAAAGGTGGAAATCGCGCGCCGGCACCCCGCCGCTGCCAGCCTCATTCGTCCACGCTGATGCCTGATCCTCCCAATTCACCTGGGACATCCTTAAGCTTCGGCACCCCATCCCTGATACGCAGCGCGGCCTCTTGGTAGTGAACGTGAACACCTGGCGAAAACGCGAGATCCGGGATGACCGCGGCATACACATCGATGAGGCCCATCCCGGGGTGTTCGGTGAAGAGGTGTCCGCCGCAACGCCTGCACCATTTGCGATAACTCTGCGGTGTCTTGTTGAAGGTGCCAATGTCGTCAGCCCCCCGAGTGACTTGCACCGCCTCGGGTTTCCACAGCGTGAAGGCATTGACCGGCGCGGCTGACCACTGTCGACACGACTCGCAATGGCAATAGCCCATTGCCGCCGGCTCACCGCTGACGGTGAATTCGACAGCGCCGCAAAAACAACTGCCTTTGTAAGACCTTTGAATGCTCATGGAATGACTCCTTCATCAGTTAACGCACGTACAGCCGAAGTCGGGACGGATTGCCTGAGGGTTAGCCAGCTTCACTCGTCGACGAAGCGCACCGCCGTCGTCGGCGTGCGTCGCACTTGCAGATCGAAAATGTCGGGGCGCGCATAGTGCCCGCTGACGTCGAGCGCCCGCCGCGCTGGCGCCACGAGTGAGGTGTCGATGTCCGCATACAGAATGCCCGCCTCCCGGTGCAACGGACCGGCTGTGATCCGGCCTTGAGGGTTGACCACCACCGAGTCACCGTCGTTGATCCACTCATCCGGATCGGGAAACAGTTGCAGGCGACCTGGAAAATCATCGGGAATGTCGTTGCCGCGCAGCAAGCTGCCACTGCCGAGCACCCAGCAACGGCCTTCGAGTGCAATGTGCCGCATCGTGCTGATCCAGCCCTCGCCAGTGTCGTAGGTTGGCGCAACGTAGACTTCCACGCCTTGGGAATACAATGAATAGCGCGCCAGGGGCATGTAGTTTTCCCAGCAGATGAGCGTACCGATGCGACCGACGGGTGTATCGACGGTACGCAACCCTGACGCATCGCCGAAACCATGGACCATGCGCTCGGGGTTCGTTGGCATCAACTTGCGATGACGGTTGAGCACTTCGCCATGGGTTCCGATAACGACTACGCTGTTGTAAAGCGTGCCGCCTCCATTACGGCGTTCGCGTTCATTGATGCCGCATACGATTGTCACGGCGTGAGCAACAGCGGCCCCGCACAGTTCGTTCAGGTCGCCGCTCGCGATATCAACCGCGTTGGCCAACAGGCGAGTATGCAACTGCCCCATTAGAGCCCCGTCTTTTCCCGCCGCCAGCCGCCAGATCCACGACGGGTAACCTGGAATGAATGATTCGGGCAAAACAATCAACGAGGCTCCCGACGCTGCAGCTTCGCGGACCGATTGCACGGCCCGGGCGATCGTCGCGCTACGATCGAGCAGCACCGGCGGCCGCTGAATGATGGCTATCTTGGTCATGACGTACTCCTGAAACCGTGGCTTTGGCAGGTTTCAGCGTGCACGTCGGGAAACCGCCCGGCTAGTTCAGAATCTGAAGCGTTGAAGTAGCGGAGGGACAGGCGATGGATGAAAGCTATGGTCAGTTCTGTACGGTCGCACGCGGTGCCGAGGCACTGTGCGAACGCTGGACGCCTTTGGTCGTGCGCGAGTTGCTATGCGGCAGCAAGCGCTTCAATGAACTGCACCGCGGCGTGCCACGCATGTCCACCAGCTTGCTGGCACAGCGGCTGCGCCACCTGGAAGATATCGGTGTCGTGCATCGAACGGCCGCAGGCAACGTCTGGGAATACAGCCTGACCGAGGCCGGCGAGGATTTGCGCCCCATCATCATGGCACTGGGCCATTGGGGGGCGCGCTGGATAGGCAGTCGCCTTCGCGATAACGAACTCGACGCGGGCTTGCTGATGTGGGACATACGTCGTTTTGCGCGCATCGAAATGTTCCCGCCCCGGTCGGTGGTCATTCACTTCCGGTTCCGCGACGCGCGGTCCGGTGAGCAAGCGTGGTGGCTGGTGGTTGAACAGGGTGTGGCAGATCTGTGTCGCGACGATCCGGGACGCGAACTCACGCTCGTCGTGGACTCCAGCGTACGAGCATTGACTGAGGTGTGGACCGGCGACCGCACGCCAAAAGAGGTTCTGCGGTCACAGGAATTGCGGGTAGACGGCGCCGTGCAAGACGCAGAAAACTTGTGGCGCTGGCTTGGCACGAGTGCGTTCGCAGGCACCCGGCGCGCTGCAATCCAGCCTTTGCAACAGCCGTAGAGAAAGCACGCGTTTGCAGTTCGCTCCTGGCCGTTCTCAGCCGGACACCACCGGCAGAAAACGGCCCAGAAGCTGCTCTCTTTAACGCAAATGCCCGTTCAGCCGATCAACCAGCGGTGACGGTCATGCCGCCATCCGCCATGACCACCGAGCCAACAATGAAGCTTGCGCGGTCCGAGGCGAGAAATGCCACGACTTCGGCAATTTCTTCCGGCTGCGCGGCACGTCCGATGGGAGCGGCTTCACCGTGCTTCGCCAGGAAGCCAGGACCGTCCTCTACCACGTCGTTAAGAATGTTGGTGACAACGTCGCCGACGCCGATGGCATTGACGCGAATGCCATGCTCGATAGCCTCTAGCGCCAGCGTGCGGGTCAATTGGGCCAATGCGCCTTTGGACGCGGTGTAAGCGGCAATGGTCGGGAAGGCGAAATAGGAAGCATAAGAGGCGATATTGACTATCGCTCCCGATTTGTTGGGCATCATCGCCTTGACTGCTTCGCGGCAATGCAAAAAGGCCGCGGTTGCGTTGACTGCCTGGATGCGCTCCCAGTCTTCGCGGGTCATGTCGATGACCAGCTTGTTGATGATAATCCCGGCGTTGTTGACCAGAATGTCCAGTCGCCCGAACGTCTCGACGGCCAATCCGACGGCGCGCTCGGCAACCCCGTCTTTGCTGATGTCGGCTACCAGCGGCACCAACCCGGGACGAGCGAGTGCTTCGACGGCGGGATTGATGTCTTCAGCAATGACCTTGGCGCCACGCGCATGCAGCATCAGTGCGATAGCCTTGCCGATGCCACTGGCGGCGCCGGTGACCAGCGCGACTTTGCCTTCGACTTCGTTGGGAATACAGTGATTGATCTGAGTCATGGTGCTCTCCTGCTTGCAAGCCGGCGAGATATTCGGCGGCCTGGCGCCCGTGAGGCGCTGTAGTTATCGACGGCCTCACTGTCGCGCAATCGGGAGAATCGGGCTTTCGCAGGCTTGCCGTGGCTGTTGGAGTTTTGCGCCAACATCTGAATTTCTGAGGTAGCTTGCGCAATTGCCGATGGGTACCGAGGTTGCGTTACCCTGTTGATGCCAGCCCCTCAGCGCTTTTTTCAATGGAGCCTCGTGTGCGCCAGCCTGAACATGACGACGTGCCACCGATTGATACCCTTCGCATCGCGGCCGAATCGATGCCGCAGCATCTGCCGGGAACGCCGCAGGTATTGCCGCTGCTCCCGCAAATGCAGGATGTGATGGTGCAGTTGTTCAGCCATCACAGCACCGTAGAGCCAATACTCGTGCCCGCCGTGGTCGAACCCCTGCTGGTATTGGTCCTGACAGGCTCGGCCAAGGTCGAGGAGCGATCCCTCGGTGGGGCTTGGAAAGCCGTCGAGGTGCAGGCTGGCGACTTTTTTCTTACCAATACAAATGAACCCTATGAGATGCGCTGGCAGACCCTGGGCTGCGACACCTTCGAAGTGATGCATCTTTATCTCGGCCTGCCCATGATTGAACAGGCGGCCCGTGATGTTCTGGGCGAGCACAGCGTTGCAGTGACGTTCCTGGATATCTCCGGTGCCCGGGATGAACGGATAAGTTTCATGCTCAATCAGTTACGCCTCGAGTTGATTGAGCAACGCGAACCCAGCCCGTTGTTCGTACACAGCCTGGCTCAGGCGCTGACCGTTCACCTGATACGGCGTTATCTCGATCCGCACAGTACGACCCGACGCAGCAATGCTCTGCAAGCGTACAAGCTGCGTCGCGTTATCGATGCAATGAACGAGCACCTGGCCGATGACTTCAGCCTTGCGCATTTGGCACGAATCGCTGACTTGAGCGACTACCACTTCAGCCGGATGTTCAAGCGTGCCACGGGGCTGTCGCCGTCGCAGTATTTCATCCGCCTGCGCATGAGTCGCGCGCGACATCTACTGCTCGAGACCGAGCGCAGCATCATTGATGTCGGGCTGGAAGTCGGTTATTCCAGCCCCAGCCATTTTTCCCAGGTTTTTCGTCGCGAAGTCGGCGTCACGCCCAGCGCCTACCGCCAAGCGTGAGGTGCCCTGTTCCCATGCGATCAGTGGATTTTCAGGTTTGCCGCCAGAAAATCCATGAAGGCTCTGACACGTGTGGGCAACTTCCCTCCTTGCCCGACGTAAACCGCGTGCACTTCCGTCTTTGCGCTGGGCACGAAGTCCTCTAGCACCGAAAGAAGCCGGCCATCCGCCAGATCTTTCTCGACCTGGCAAAACCCAACGCGCGCGAGGCCGAGCCCAAGAATTGCCAGATCGCGAACTGCATTGCCGTCACTGGCCCGTGCATTGCCGGCGACGGCCACCGGAATGGGTTGGCCGTCTGCGCTGACGAAGCCCCACTCCATCATCGGTGGACTGAAGGTGAACCCCAGACAGGTGTGGTCCGCAAGATCGGCTGGCGTTTTCGGTATGCCGCGAGCTGCAAGATAGGCCGGTGATGCCACGACAAGGGCTCTCGTCTCGCCCAAGCGCCTGGCCACGAGATTGGAGCTTTTCAGCGGGCCGCTGCGGATGGCCACGTCAGCCCGTGCGCTGATCAGGTCGACAACCTCGTCACTGAGAAAAACCTCCACCGAGACTCCAGGGTGAAGCCGCAAAAATGTCTGCAACAGGGGCAGCAGATACAAACGCCCGATATCGACGTTGCAGTTGACCCGCACGGTTCCCTGCGGCTCGGAGCTCGCCGCGGCCTCCTGCTCGGCCTCATCGAGCGCCGCCAGGATAGTCACGCTGCGTTCATAGAACGCGGCCCCTTCAGGCGTGAGCAATTGCCGTCTTGTCGAGCGATTGAGCAAACGCGTGCCCAAGCGGTTTTCCAGCCTCGAGACCAGCTTGCTGACCGCTGACGGGGTCATCGCACAATGCTTGGCGGCCGCCGTATAACCGCCATCTTCAACGACCCTGACGAACACGTTCATTTCGGCGAAGCAGTTTATGTCCAACCGTCTCATATGAATTCACGTCACAAATTGTATGCCCCAGTACCGGCTATATCTGCCGCGCTGCCACTCATACTCTAATCCAGAGCCTGAAAGGCGCAGGAGAAATTCAGCAAAGACGTGCGGATTTACAGTGGGAGGTTGAGATGAACAGCGAGATGAAACTGATCGTGATTCATGGCGCCAAGGATGAGGAAGGTCTGGACGCTGCGCTGCTGAAATGGGTTTCTGATGTTTTGGCGCAACGTGCCGAGTTCGAGCCTTGGTTTATGGGACCTGCCGACCTCATGGCCAAACCTGACAAGATGGCAGCGATACAGCGACAGGAAACTCTTCGCCATTTGGTCGATGCTGATGCATTTCTGTTCATCACATCGCAACTGTCCGATGTTTATCACTCCGGGATTAAAGCATTCATTGATCAGGTGTCGGTTCGCTGGCACGCAAGGCCAGTGGCATTCATTGGCTACGGCGGGGCATCGGGTGGACTTTGTGCGATCGATCACCTTCGCCAGGTGCTGTCCGCGCAGCACGCGGTACCTATCAGCAATTACGTGTCCTTCACTGATCCCTGGTCGCTGATCGATGAGGCCGGGCACGTACGACAGACTGATCAAGCCCGGCTGCCCATGGCTCGAATGCTGGTTCAGCTGAACTGGTGGGCAAGAACCCTGAAGGCTGCGAGGGAACAGATGCCGTATGTACTGGTGAGCTAAGCCCCTAAAAAACCTGAAGAAACGTCACTCGATGAGTGACGTCGCTGGTGACGTGAGTGCCGTCAATGTCGGTGCCTTGACGAAGCGGGAACCTCTACAGCCTTTGATCGAATGTTTGATCCAGATCAAATACCAGGGCAGGCAGCGGCGTAGAAAGGAATGAAACAGGCTTTTGCCGTGCCCGCCCTATAAGAACAACGCTGGAGGATTAACCCCATGCTTACCGTCAAAGACCACAATGACCGCGCCGCAGCCGCTTACGCCGCGGTGGACAGCCAGTACTGGATCGAAGCACTCAGGGATGGTCGCCACGTGCTGATCCGGCCACTGACGGAAAAGGACCGCGACCGCGAATATGCCTTCATCAAACGGCTGTCTCCGGAATCCCGGCACATGCGCTTTCTTGCGCAAATCAGTGAGCCCAGCGCCGCGATGCTCGATCAGTTGATGGACACCGACAACAAACAACGCGTGGCCTACATCGCCATGGTCCACGACAACGGTCGGCTGGTCGAGATCGGCATCAGCCGCTACGCCGCCACCAGCGAACAGGTGTGTGAATGCGCCGTCACGGTCGCCGATGAATGGACCCACCTGGGGCTGGGCACTTTACTGATGGAACACTTGATCAAGGCCGCACGCCATAACGGCTTTCAGCAGATGTATTCGGTAGACGCCGCCAGCAATGCGCCAATGCGCGACCTGGCCAAGGCGTTGGGATTCGAGACATCCAACGATCCCGACGACAGTCGTCAGGTGATCCACCGACTATACCTGTAAGAACCTGGAGTCATTTCGGCACACCACTGTTCGATGACCTACCGGAGTACAGTCATGGCTGATCAATCGCGTTTCATGCTGGTCGTCCCACCTCTGATGCACAACAGTCCCGCCTTTGACCGGGCTGCAGCATTGGCCAAAGCGTCGCAAGCAGCATTGCACATCGTGGCGTTCGATTACCTCGAAGGGCTGGCGACTGCCGGGATGGTTAATGAACAAGCGCTGGATCAGATGCGGCTGGGTTATGTCGAGCGTCATCGCCAGTGGCTTGAAGACCAGGCACGCCCCATGCGCAAGATCGGTGTGCACGTCACCACGGAAGTGGTCTGGGTAGAGCGGCCGTTGCAAGAGATCCTGATTCATCTCAAAGAGCAGCCGATGGCCGCCTTGATCAAAGCCCTGGAGCACGAATCGCTGCTGTCGCGCCTGATGTTTACCCCACTGGATATTCACCTGCTGCGCGAATGCCCGGTCCCCCTGCATTTTGTCAGCCATATGCATCACGCATTGCCGCGCAAAATTGTCGCTGCCGTAGACCCTTTTCACAGTGATGACCAATACAAGGGTTTCAACGACAGGATCTTGTGTGAGGCGTCCAAACTGGCCATCACCTGCAATGCGCAGCTCGACGTGGTTTACGCCCATGATCTTTCATCCATCAGTGCAGATGAATTCGGCTTCAGTAATGGCTCGGCGTTTTTTTCTTCGAGCAAAGCCAAGACATTGTTCGATGCACAAGCCGATGCCTTCCGCGAGCTTGCGCAGCGCAACGGTATTGAACCGGAATGTCAGCACATGATCCTGGGCGATCCGGCCAAGGTGCTTTGCAACTATGCGCAGGCCTATGAAACAGACGTGATCGTCATGGGACGCGCCGGTCACCGCGCCATGGAACGCTTGGTGGGCAGCACCATCGAACGCGTGCTGTACAAGATGCCGTGCAGCGTGTGGGTGGTTCAGGAATAAAATCCAGGTTGGATCAGCGGCCAATGCCGACGTCTCAATAACCCGGAAACTCGTCGCGATAGCACACCGGCGAGCTGGCCTCCTGGTATCGATCCAGCTCGTCCTCCAGCCATCGGGCGAGTACGACGGCGTGGTTTTCCAGCAGGTTTTGAGCGGCAAAAACCAGCGTGAGCGTGCCGGTTTGTGCATATCCCAGAAGCGCCCACCAGTGTTCCGGGCGAGCGATCAGTTGCTGGCGATAGGCCGCGCTGAATTGGCCGAAATCCACTTCACCGGCGGTAAATGCCTTGTGCAAATCAATCGAAGGCGCGACGTCGGGCAACCATTGGTCCAGCGGCAACGAATCCCTGGAGCAATGTCGCGGCCACTCTCGATCGACCAATATCCGTCGCCCGTCTTCGCCCCTGGCAGGTTCGCCTGCGCGTTTGCATTGGATCATGGCGTCTCCCCTCTCCATTCCCGGGGGCTGACACCGGTCTTGCGGCGAAACGCCCGGGCCAGTGCCGATGGACTTTCGTAGCCAACCTCTTCGGCGATCAGGGCAATGGGCTTGCCCTCGCGCAAGCGTTTCTGCGCCAGGCTGATGCGCCAGCTCACCAGATAATCCACCGGAGCCTGGCCGACCACGCGCTTGAAATGTTCGGCGAAGCTGGCTCGCGACATGTTGGCCGCCACCGATAATTCGGCCACGCTCCAGGGCTTGCCTGGAAACTCATGCATAAGGTTCAAGGACCGCGCCAGGCGTGGATCGGCAAGACCGGCCATCATGCCCGGCTGTTGATTGCGGCTGCTGAGGATGTGGCGCAACAACAGGATCACCACCAGTTCGAACAGTCGATCCATCACCGCTTCCCGACCGCAGGTGCCGGCGAAGGCTTCATCGAACAACCATTGCAGGGTGCTGGCCAACGTGGGGATTTCATCGAGTTTCAGCACCAGGAAATCCGGCAGCGCGGCGGCCAGGGCATTGCCAGCCCCGCCATCGAAATCCAGGGATGCACACACCAACTGCGTGCCGAAGGAATCGGGGGCGAACAAGCGGTGACGATAAGGTCGCGGGAAAAAGATCAGCGTTGGCTCGCGCAGGTGCAGCTCTCGTTCGTCTGCCAGTTTGAGCGATAACTCGCCCGCCTGAAGCAGATGCACATGGCCGCACGCCTGGCTGCCATCGAACGCCGTCGTGCCGCAAAACGTGCCGCTGTGAAAGGTGCCGGCGTTGACGCCGAAATGGTTGAGCAACGTGGAAAGGCGATCCATGGGAAGCTCCCGAAGCTGTTCTGGACGATCTGTCGCATATCGTCGACGATTTGCAGCCAATTGACCAGCATGAATCACTAGCATGGACTCCGTACCCAGCGCATGTCGCGCTTCAATCCCGGAGAATCACCATGACTCGTATTGCCTCTGTCAGCCTCGAACAAGCTACCGACGCCACCCGCCCATTGCTGGAAGGCGTACAAAAGAAAATCGGCTTCCTGCCCAACGTCTTCAAGGTGCTGGCCCATGCGCCTGCCGTCCTTGCCTCGTACCTGCAAAACTCGGCGGCGCTGAGCAAAACCTCATTGAGCGCCACGGAAAAGGAAGCGATCTACCTCGCCACCTCGCAGGTCAACGGCTGTGATTATTGCCTGGCGGCGCACACCGTGTTTGCCGGCAAGGCCGGGCTCACCCAACAGGAGATCCGCAGTGCGCGAATCGGTCAGTTGGACGCTTACGCCCTGCTTGCCCAGCAGATTACCGAAAGCCGTGGCCAGCTCACCAGCGAACAGATCGCTTCTGCCAGAGCCGCAGGCATCAATGACGCGAAGATCATCGAAGTGGTCGCCCATGTGGCCTCGCAGACGCTGACCAACTACCTGAACAACGTCGCATTGACCGATATCGACTTTCCGGCCATCGACGCCTGATCAACCCATTGCGGAGATAACCAGCATGAACACCGTGACCCTTTACACCACCGACACCTGCCCATACTGCCGCAGCGCCAAATCACTGCTGGCCGGCAAAGGCGCGACGATGCAAGAGATCAATGTCCAGCGCGAACCGGGAAAGTTTGAAGAAATGCTCAGCCGAAGCGGCCGGCGCAGCGTGCCGCAGATTTTTATCGGCGACACGCATATCGGTGGTTTCGATGACCTGGCCAAGCTGGATCGCCAGGGAGGGTTGATGTCAATGCTGGCATGAACACACCCCCCTGTGGGAGCGAGCCTGCTCGCGATGGACGTTAACGATAATGCGCGCTGTCTGAATAAACGTATTGTCCTTGAGCCCATCGCGAGCAGGCTCGCTCCTACATTGAGCCGGGACCTGTCAGGTATTGGTTTTCAGTTTGGTCCACAGACGCGTGGTCAAACGGGCGATAGATGCCGGCAAATCTTCCACGGTAAATAACTTGTCCATCACCGCTTTGGACGGGTAGATCGCCAGGTCCTGCTTCACCGCCGGCACCACATAGGCATCTGCTGCACTGTTGGGATTGGCGTAATGGATGCTGTTGCTGATGTTGGCGATCACTTGCGGCTGCAACAGGTAATTCATGTAGGTGTAGCCGTTTTTCTCGTGGGGTGCGCTTTTGGGCATCACCACCATGTCGAACCACAAGGTGGAGCCTTCATCCGGGATCGAATAGGCAATGTTGATGCCGTTCTTGGCTTCCTTGGCACTCGCCGCCGCCTGGACGATATCGCCGTTGAACCCGATCACCGCGCAGACGTTGCCGTTTGCCAGGTCGCTGATGTACTTGGAGGCATGGAAATACTGGACGTACGGACGAATCTTCAGCAACGCCTGTTCAGCTTTCTTGTAATCCGCCGGTTCGTGGCTGTGGGGTGGCAGGCCCAGGTAGTTGAGCGTGATCGGCAACACCTGCGTCGGATTATCGATGATCGCTACGCCACACTCACTGAGTTTCTTGATGTTGGCCTCTTCGAAAAACAGGCTCCAGGAACGGGTAACGTCGGTGTTGCCGAAGATCGCCTTGATCTTCTCGACGTTGTAGCCGATGCCGGCAGTGCCCCACATGTAGGGGTAGCCGTACTGGTTGCCGGGATCGTTGACCTCGAGTTTTTTCATCAACACAGGATCGAGGTTTTGCCAGCCGGGCAATTGGCTCTTGTCGAGCTTCTGGATCGCTCCAGCCTTGATCAGGCGTGACAGAAAATGGTTCGACGGGCTGACCACGTCATAACCGGTGTTGCCGGTCATCAACTTCGATTCCAGCACTTCGTTGCTGTCATGGATATCGTAAGTCGCCTTGATCCCGGTTTCCTTGGTGAAATTGGTCAGGGTGTCATCGGCGATGTAGCCGTTCCAGTTGGAAATGTTCAGGGTTTCGTCAGCGTAAGCGGCTGCACAGAACGTCGAGAGCAGAGCGGCCAGGGACAGTGTTTTGACGCGCATGTTCGATCACCTTGGTGTTGAAGTGCTTTTGTTGAGAGTGAAAGGCGGTGTTCTAGATTTCAGTTCTGGCCCGGGACGCCTCTACGCGCATACGCAGCATGGCACCGATGTCGAGAAATGGTTTGGGCGGCAGCCAGCCGGGCTGGGCACGCTGCATGACCGATTGCAGCAGCGGCGAACTGGCGCCGGACGCCAACTCTGCAAGCAAGCGTCCCCACAGCGTGCCTCGTGCGACACCGGAGCCATTGCACCCGGCCACGGCAAACACGCCCTCCTCGACTTTGGCGAAGTACGGCTGCCCGGAACGTGAAGCGCTGAGGTGGCCCGTCCAGGTGTACTGGATGTCCTGCTCGCCCAACATCGGAAAGCGTCGTTGCAAACCCAGCACATGGTGCTTGCGGCGGGTCGCCAGTTGCGCGAGAGACAAGTCCTGGCTGCGGTATTCCGCGGTGTTGCGGATCATCACGCGCCGATCCGGCGTCAGGCGCACCGTGGCACCCAATGGCCGGGTCGACAGCACGCCCCAAGGCTCCACGGTGCCAAGGGCTTGAAACTCTTCATCGCTGAGCGGCCGGGTGAGGCTGGCACTTAGCTCCATCGCGAAGGTGCCGCTGTCGCTGATGCCTGAACGAGGGATGAAAGCGTTCAGGCAGACCAGCACCTGTTTCGCCGCGACGCAGCCGTTGCTGCCGCTGGCCCGAATACGCCCGCTGCTCAGGCGTTGCAGCCCACTGATTTCGGTGTTTTCGAACAGCGTCACGGTTTCCGGCAAGGCATCGAGTAAACCCTTAACGTACTTCGCCGGTTGCAGCAACGCGTTGCCATTACCGCACCAGATCGCCGCCTGGTAATGCCGGGTTCCCAGCTTCTGAATCAGTTGATCACCGTGCAGAAATTGCGCGCTGGCACCCACGGCACGCAGCGTCTGCAACTTGGCCTCGACATCGGTCAACTTGCGCGGATCGTTGACGGCGAAAAAATAACCTGACTCACGGAAATCGCAGTCGATCGCGTGCCGGGCAATGCGTTTGCGCACCTCGTCGCTGGCGGCGCGGGAAATCGTTGTGTCGACCTGAAAATCGGCGAACCCCGAGTTGCCTTGCAATTCCGCCTTGGCGGGATGTTCGTGGGCCACCACAAACCCCGAGTTTCGCGCCGATGCCCCTTGCGCAGCGCGTTGTCTGTCGACCACCACAATGCGCGCCAGAGGATGCATTTCAGCCAGTGAATGTGCGGCGCACAGGCCGGTGATGCCAGCGCCGATGATCAGCCAGTCGGCGTGTTGCGTGCCATTCAAAGGCTCACGCCGCGGCGAATCCCCCGCTTGCGCAATCCAGCCACATCTATTTTCCATGCGTCACCTCGTTGACTGTCGGCTGCGGACCGTCCTGCACGACTTCATGCCATTAATGCATGAGTTGTTTCAGAAGAAGGTCGCTATGACTAGAATCTAAAGGGACTTGATCGCGACAACCAACGTTATTAAATCATTCAGGTATACCCTAAACGCATGGATAACATTCGCCACGTTCCTTCGTTGCAAGGCTTGCAGGCTTTGGTTGAAGTCGCCGATTCCGGCAGCTTCACCAGTGCTGCGCAAACGCTGTGCCTGACCCAAAGCGCTGTAAGCCGGAAAATCCAGCAACTGGAAAGCCATTTCGGGGTGCCGATGTTCGTCAGGACCAGCCGCAGCCTTCGATTGACCGCCGAAGGCGAGCAGGTGCTGGCTAGCGCCCGGCAAATACTCGAGCAGCTCAAGACCCTGGAGGAACGGATCGCACCGCGCAAACGCCCGTTCCGTATCCGCCTGCATGTGTCACTGGCCGTGCGTTGGTTGCTGCCCAGGCTGAGTGATTTCTATCGCCACCATCCAGAGGTATCGCTGGCGATAGAGACCGTGGCCACGGAAGTCGTCGAGCCTGCCAGCGACAGCGACGCGTACATCCTTTATTTGCCCGAGCCGTCTGGCGCCGCGCAATGCCTGGCGCTGTTCGAGGAAGCGCTGGTGCCAGTGTGCGCCCCCGGCCTGGCGCTGAACTCGCAGGAGGATCTTGCGCGCTTCGCGTTGCTGCACCGTTCGAGCGACAAAAATGATTGGCGACTGTGGTTGTCAGCCAATGGCGGAGAGTCACTGGAGGACTTTCGGCATATCCCGTTCAACCTCGACGAACTGGCGCTGGACGCCGCAGCGCGAGGCCTGGGTGTGGCCATGACCGACCTGACCCTGGCGGGCGAATCGATTGAACGCGGCGTGCTGGTCATTCCGTTCGGGGAGCCGCTGAAGACCCGGGGAATCTACGCGCTGTGCCTGCAACCCTCCGCGGCGTCGCACCCAGCGTGCGCGCAGGTGATGCAGTGGTTCGCCGAGCAGACCGCAAAATTGTAGGAGCAAGCCTGCTCGCGATGACGTCGGCACATTCAGTATTGATGTAACTGACACACCGCCATCGCGGGCAAGCCCGCTCCTACATTCACAGCATCAATCGTCTTCGTGCAGCTTGATGCCACGTTTATGCAGCAGGTACGGCACCAGCAGCACCAACAATGTCAGGGCCATGAAAAACGCCGAGATCGGCTGGGTGAAAAATATCGTCCAGTCGCCCTCGCTGATGGACAAGGCGTTGCGCAGTTGCTTTTCGGCCATTGGCCCCAGGAGCATGCCGACAATCACTGGCGCCACCGGGAAATCGAAGCGCCGCATCAGCACACCGGCCCAGCCGATAGCCAACATCAGCAGCAAGTCGAAAGACGAATGGCGCATGCCGTACACGCCGATGGTGGCGAAGACCAGAATCCCGGCGTTCAGGTACGGTCGGGGAATCTGCAGCAATTTGACCCACAGCCCCACCAGCGGCAGGTTCAGCACCAGCAGGATGACGTTGCCGATATACAGCGAAGCCACCAGGGTCCAGACCAGGTCGGCGGAGGTTTCAAACAGCATCGGCCCCGGTTGCAGATTGTAGTTCTGGAACGCCGCCAACAGGATTGCCGCCGTCGCCGACGTGGGAATGCCCAGGGTCAGCAACGGCACCAGCGAGCCCGTGGCACTGGCGTTGTTGGCCGCTTCCGGGCCGGCCACACCTTCGATGGCGCCCTGGCCTTTGTTGGCGGAAAACTCTTTCGGGTACTTGCTGAGTTTGCGTTCGGTGGAATAGGACAGGAACGTCGGAATCTCCGCGCCACCGGCCGGAATCGAGCCGAACGGGAAGCCGATAAACGTGCCTCGCAGCCAGGCAGGCACCGAGCGTTTCCAGTCGGCGCGGGTCATCCACAACGACGTCAGGCGATGCCGCCCTTCTGCTTGTTCCGATTGATAAAGCAGGCTGTACAACGCCTCGCCGACGGCAAACAAACCGACTGCCACCAGCACCACTTCAATGCCGTCGACCAACTCGGGAACGCCCAGGGTGTAGCGGGCGATGCCCGAGGTTGAGTCGAGGCCGATCATGCCGATGGTCAATCCGATCCCCAGCGACGCAAAGCCGCGCAACATTGACGCGCCGAGCACTGCCGACACCGTGGTGAACGACAGCACCAGGATCGCGAAATACTCGGCCGGGCCAAAATTCAGCGCCAGCCTGGCCACCAGCGGTGCGAACAGCGTCAACAGGATCGTCGCGATCGTACCCGCGACGAATGAGCCAATCGCCGCGGTGGCCAGGGCCGGTCCAGCACGGCCATTGCGCGCCATGAGGTTGCCCTCCAGCGCCGTGACCATGGACGATGACTCACCGGGGGTATTGAGCAGAATCGAGGTGGTCGACCCGCCGAATTGCGCGCCGTAGTAAATCCCGGCAAACATGATCAGCGCACCGGTCGGATCGACCTTGGCGGTGATCGGCAGCAGCAACGCCACGGTCAGCGCCGGCCCGATCCCCGGCAGAACGCCAATGGCAGTGCCGAGCAAACAACCGACAAACCCCCACATCAGATTGATCGGCGTCAGCGCTGCGGAAAATCCCATGGCCAGGTTTGCAAGAATGTCCACGCGGTCGATCTCCTTTGGCCTGGATCAGATCCAGGCATTGACCAGCGGCGGCAGGGAAACCCCCAGCCCGGCGTTGAACAGCCAATAAA
>NZ_RCNW01000005.1:0-2528 GCF_004307605.1 Pseudomonas sp. Sample_24 | reverse complement strand
AGAAACAGCATGGCGAACACCGGTGCGGTGATGTTCAGGGTTTCGAGGAAAATTGCCAGCATGCCGGGGGTAACCTTGGGTGAGCGTCGTTAGTAGGCTAATGATAAGCCACTTTCACCCGGATCGTTCCCACGCTCTGCGTGGGAATGCCTCTTGTGACGCTCTGCGTCGAGCTTTTGGGACGCAGAGCGTCCCGGGTTGCGTTCCCACGCAGAGCGTGGGAACGATCACTGGTTGGTCTCAGGTGATCGGCGCCGGGTTGAACAAGGTGATGTCGTTATGCAGCTTGTGCTTCTCAGCCCACGTCTGCTGCTTGCCGCTGGCCACATCCAGATAGTAGTGGAACAACTCCCAGCCCAGCTCCTCGATGGAGGCCCGGCCTGTAGCAATGCGCCCGGCGTCAATGTCGATCAGGTCCGGCCAGCGTTGCGCCAGTTCCGTCCGGGTCGACACTTTCACCACGGGGGCCATGGCCAAGCCATAAGGCGTGCCACGTCCGGTGGTGAACACGTGCAGGTTCATCCCCGCCGCCAGTTGCAACGTCCCGCAGACGAAGTCGCTGGCCGGGGTCGCGCAGAAGATCAGGCCTTTGTCCTTGAACCGCTCGCCAGGGCCGAGCACGCCGCTGATCGCACTGCTGCCAGACTTGACGATCGAGCCCAGGGATTTCTCGACGATGTTCGACAACCCGCCCTTCTTGTTGCCTGGCGTGGTGTTGGCGCTGCGGTCCGCTTCGCCCTTGGCGAGATAACGGTCGTACCAGTCCATTTCCCGAACCAGTTCCTCGGCGACCTCCTTGGTCTGTGCCCGAGAAGTCAGCAGGTAGATTGCGTCGCGCACTTCGGTGACTTCGGAAAACATCACCGTCGCGCCCGCCCGCAGCAACAGGTCCGAGGCATAGCCGAGGGCCGGGTTGGCAGTGATGCCGGAAAACGCATCGCTGCCACCGCACTGCATGCCGAGAATCAGCTCGGACGCCGGCACGGTTTCCCGACGGCGTTGATCAAGCTTCTTCAGACGGATTTCCGCCAGCTCCATGATCTGTTCGATCATCTCGGTAAAACCGTGACTGGAATCCTGCAGGCGATAGAGCCACGGCTCGCTCAAGTCCACCGAGGCATCGTCCTCGTGCATCACTTGCCCGGCCTGCAATTTCTCGCAACCCAGGCTGATCACCAGGGCCTCGCCACCCAGGTTCGGGTTGCGCGCCAGATTGCGCACAGTACGAATCGGGATGTAGGCGTCGGTGGCCGTAATTGCCACGCCACAGCCGTAGCTGTGGGTCAGTGCCACCACGTCATCGACGTGCGGGTACTTGGGCAGCAATTCGTCCTTGATGCGCTTGACCGCGTGATCGAGCACACCGGTCACACATTGCACGGTGGTGGTGATGCCAAGGATGTTGCGCGTGCCGACGGTGCCGTCGGCGTTGCGATAACCCTCGAAGGTGAAGCCTTCCAGCGCTGCTTGCGCGGCCGGCACTTCGGTAGACAGCGGCAGGCTGTCCAGCGGTGGCGCGGTCGGCATGCGCAGTTGATCTTCCTTGACCCAACTGCCGCGTGGAATCGGCTGCAAGGCGTAGCCAATGACCTGGCCGTAACGAATCACCTGGCCACCCTCGGGAATGTCTTCCAGGGTGACCTTGTGGCTCTGTGGCACGAAGTCCACGGTGACCAGGCCATCGGCAAACTCGGTGCCGGCCGGGACGCCCTGATCGTTGACCACGATCACCACATTGTCCCGCTCGTGCAGGCGGATGTAGCGCGGCGAGTCGGAATGTTCAATCAACTGCATGACGCCGCTCCTCAGGAATGCGCTTGAGACAATTTATTGTTGGTTTCAGGACCGCTGACCGGTGGCTCTTTGAGCACCACACGCTTGATCGGACCGACGATCACCAGATAGCTGAACACCGCGACCAGTGCGTTGCAACCAACGAACACCAGCGCCCACTTGAACGAGCCGGTGGAACTGATGATGTAGCCGATCACGATCGGGGTGGTGATCGAGGCCAGGTTACCGAAGGTGTTGAACAGGCCACCGCTCAGACCGGCGATCTGTTTCGGCGAGGTGTCGGACACCACGGCCCAGCCCAGTGCGCCCACGCCTTTGCCGAAGAATGCCAGGGCCATGAAGCCGACGACCATCCATTCAACATCGACATAGTTGCAGGCCACGATGCTGCTGGAAACCAGCAGGCCGGCAATGATCGGTGCCTTGCGGGCGAAGGTCAGGGAATGGCCTTTGCGCAGCAGGTAATCGGAAATCACCCCGCCGAGCACACCACCGATGAAGCCGCAGATCGCCGGCAACGAGGCGATGAAACCGGCCTTGAGGATGGTCATGCCGCGTTCCTGCACCAGGTACACCGGGAACCACGTCAGGAAGAAGTAGGTGATACCGTTGATGCAGTATTGGCCCAGGTACACGCCGAGCATCATGCGGTTGGTCAGCAACTGACGGATGTAATCCCACTTCGGACCGTCGGACTTCTTGCCCTTCTGGTCCATGTCGACCATGCCGCCGTT
>NZ_RCNW01000114.1:61417-73758 GCF_004307605.1 Pseudomonas sp. Sample_24 | reverse complement strand
CAGCACGGCACCGCGATCGTGACCGCAGCCGGTATGATCAACGCCCTGGAAATCGCCGGCAAAACCCTGCCGCAAGCCAAGATCGTCTGCCTGGGCGCCGGTGCTGCCGCCATCTCCTGCATGAAATTGCTGGTGAGCATGGGCGCCAATATCGAAAACATCTACATGATCGACCGTACCGGCGTGATCCACTCCGGCCGTGACGACCTGAACCAGTACAAGGCTGTTTTCGCTCACGCGACCGAAAAGCGCACCCTGGCTGATGCACTGCAAGGTGCTGACGTGTTCGTCGGCCTGTCCGGCCCGAACCTGCTGAGCGCTGAAGGCCTGCTGTCCATGGCGCCTAACCCGATCGTGTTCGCTTGCTCGAACCCTGATCCGGAAATCTCCCCGGAACTGGCCCATGCCACCCGTAACGACGTGATCATGGCCACCGGCCGTTCGGACTACCCGAACCAGGTCAACAACGTACTTGGCTTCCCGTTCATCTTCCGTGGTGCCCTGGATGTTCGCGCCAAGCGCATCAACGAAGAAATGAAAGTGGCAGCAGCCAACGCCCTGCGCGAACTGGCCAAACTGCCGGTACCTCAGGAAGTGTGCGACGCCTACGGCGGCATCAAGCTGGAATTCGGTCGTGAGTACATCATTCCGAAGCCAATGGACAAGCGTCTGATCACCCTGATCTCCGATGCCGTGGCTAAAGCCGCAATCGAGACCGGTGTGGCAACCCTGCCGTATCCGAAGAACTACCCGCTCAAAAGCGTGGATGACGTGTTCAACGGCTAAGTCGTTGTAGCGCTTCAACCGAAAAGCCCCGGCTCGTTTTGAGTCGGGGCTTTTTTTTGTCTGGCGGGTGATCGTTCCCACGCTCCGCGTGGGAATGCCTCTGCGTTCGGCTCTGGATGGGACGCGGAGCGTCCCTGGCTGCATTCCCACGCGAAGCGTGGGAACGATCAATCCTGCAGGCACAAAAAAGCCCCGCACTTTCACGAAGGCAGGGCTTTCTGTTGGCGCTGAAATCAGAACAAATCGATCGGCGCCGCTTCATCCGCCGGCAGCGGGCTGCCCGGCGTAATGCCGTTACCCAGCTCGTTCATCGACGGTGGCGTGTCCTCGGCCTTGAACAGCTCGAAGTAGGCGCCCGGCGTGCCTGGAGTGGCGGCGCGGCCGCTGATCGGGTCGACTCGCAAGCTGAGGATGCCTTCGGGCTCTGGCTGCGTATGCGGCGGCAGGTCCTTGAGCGCGGCGGCCATGTAGTTCATCCAGATCGGCAGGGCTACGGTGCCGCCAAACTCCTTGCGCCCCAGGCTTTCAGGCTGGTCGAAGCCGGTCCAGACGGTGGTCACGTAATCGGCGTTGTAACCGGAGAACCAGGCGTCCTTGGATTCGTTGGTGGTACCGGTTTTACCCGCGATGTCGCTGCGACCCAAGGCCAGCGCACGACGCCCGGTGCCGAGTTTTATAACGTCCTCGAGCATGCTGTTGAGGATGTAGGTCGTGCGGCCATCAACAATGCGTTCAGCCACCGCCGGTGCTTGGGGTGTCGGTTGTGCGTTCATGGCATCGCTCGGCGTTGCGTTGACCGTGAAAGCTTCGGCAACTGGCGCGGCAATGCCGTCGGTGGCTGCGCCGCCCTTCGGCACGCTGGGCGGATTGGCGACGAAAAGCGTGTCGCCGTTGCGGCTTTCGATTTTGTCGATGATGTAAGGAGTGATCTTGTAGCCACCGTTGGCAAACGTGGCCCAACCGGTGGCGATCTCCATCGGCGTCAGCGTTGCGGTGCCCAGTGCCAGCGACAGGTTGGGTGGCAAATCCTGCTTGTTGAAGCCGAAGCGGCTGATGTAGTCGATGGTCTTGCCGACGCCCATCGCTTGCAGCAAGCGGATCGATACCAGGTTGCGCGACTTGTACAGCGCCTCACGCAAACGAATCGGGCCAAGGAAGGTGTTGGTATCGTTCTTCGGGCGCCAGACCTTGTCCAGGTACTCATCGACGAAAACGATCGGCGCATCGTTCACCAGGCTGGCGGCGGTGTAGCCATTGTCCAGCGCAGCGCTGTACACGAATGGCTTGAAGCTCGACCCAGGCTGACGCTTGGCCTGCAGTGCGCGGTTGTAGTTGCTCTGCTCAAAGGCAAAGCCACCCACCAGCGAGCGGATCGCGCCATTTTGTGGGTCGAGGGACACCAGCGCACCCTGAGCCTGGGGAACCTGACTGAACTTCAGCGAATTGTCCGGCTGGCGTTGTACACGGATCAAGTCGCCAACCTGGGCGACATCCGACGGCTGCTTCGGATTGGGCCCCATACTGTTGGTGTTCAGGAAAGGGCGAGCCCATTTCATGGTTTCCCAGCTGACGTGTTCCTGTCCGGTGCGGGTCAGCACCTGCAGCCCGGTCTTGTCGACCTGGGTAACGATGGCCGGCTCAAGGCTGCTGATGGTGCGCTGCTTGGTCAGTTCGGTGGCCCAGGCTTCGCGGGTCTTGCCCGGCAGGCGTGATTCGGGGCCTCGGTAGCCGTGACGCTGGTCGTAGGTCATCAGGCCTTCGTGGAGGGCGGTGTTGGCCATTTCCTGAAGGTTGCTGGGCACGGTAGTGGTGACGCGGAAACCTTCGGTATAGGCGTCGCTACCATAGCGGCCGACCATTTCGGCGCGGGCCATCTCGGCGATGTAAGGGGCGTTCACTTCCGGTGTCGGCACGTGATAGCTGGCGTTCAGCGGTTCGTTGATCGCCGCGGTGTAATCGGCTTCAGTGATTTTGCCCAGTTTGTACATGCGCCCCAGGATCCAGTCGCGCCGCTCTTTGCTGCGGGCCGGGTTGGCCAACGGGTTGAAACGAGACGGGGCCTTGGGCAGGCCGGCGATCATGGCCATCTGCGCCAGGCTGACGTCGCGAATCGACTTGCCGTAATACACCTGCGCGGCAGCTTCGATACCGTAGGCACGGTTGCCCAGGTAGATCTTGTTGACGTACAGCTCAAGGATTTCGTCCTTGGTCAGCTGGCGTTCAATCTGCAGTGCCAGGAGGATTTCCGTGGTCTTGCGGGAAAAGCTGCGTTCGCTGGTCAGGAAGAAGTTCTTCGCTACCTGCATGGTAATGGTGCTGCCGCCGGACTGGATGTGGCCACTTTTGACCAGTTGGGTCGCCGCGCGCATC
Source organism: Pseudomonas sp. Sample_24 (assembly GCF_004307605.1). Taxonomy (NCBI): domain Bacteria; kingdom Pseudomonadati; phylum Pseudomonadota; class Gammaproteobacteria; order Pseudomonadales; family Pseudomonadaceae; genus Pseudomonas; species Pseudomonas sp. Sample_24. Next base: position 70,602 of record NZ_RCNW01000114.1, on the reverse strand, counting down.
AGGCTGCTGGGGTCGACGCCGTAATGGTTGGCGAAGTTGTCGTCTTCAGCACTTAGTAACGCATTTATGAAATTGGGTGGAATGTCGGCGAACTTGATCGGGGTACGGCGCATTTCGCCAAATTCTGCGATCAACTTGTTATCGCTGCTGTAGACCCGCAATGGAATCTGCAACTGAATGCTTCTCAAAGCCTCCACGGACGGCAATCCGGGGCTAAGGTAAAGAAACGCCCCGCTCAGACCCAGAAGCAGTCCGCAGAAAACCGCGACGATGGACCAACCGAAAAATTTCAGCAGACGAATCAAGGCTTTTGGATATCCAGGGCAAAAAATGAATTAGGCATCAGGGTTCAGGCTAAAGGCGAACGACCCGCGCTTGAGAAAGCGGAAAAAAACGCTGGGCATTATAAGCATTTTTCCGCCGCAGGCGTCATTGACGGCAGCTGTCAAGACGGGCGGAGGGAACGCAATACACATTACAGAGTCCGTAACTCACGGATAGTCATAGGGAATTGCTAGTGCCAGGACTCTTCAACAAAAAAGCCAATACGCTTTTAGGGATCGACATCAGCTCAACTTCGGTGAAGCTCCTGGAGCTGAGCCGTCAGGGCGACCGTTACCGGGTGGAGGCCTACGCGGTCGAGCCACTGCCTGCCAGTGCGGTTATCGAGAAAAACATCGCAGAGCTCGAAGGTGTGGGCCAGGCCCTTTCCCGCGTAGTGGTCAAGGCCAGAACCAATGTCAGGAACGTCGCCGTCGCCGTGGCCGGCTCGGCGGTGATCACCAAGACTATCGAAATGGATGCGGGGCTTTCCGATGACGAGATGGAAAGCCAGCTCAAGATCGAGGCCGATCAGTACATCCCTTATCCGCTGGATGAAGTCGCCATCGATTTCGAAGTCCAGGGCGCGTCGACACGTAACCCCGAGCGGGTCAATGTGCTGCTCGCCGCCTGTCGCAAGGAAAACGTCGAGGTTCGTGAAGCGGCATTGACCCTGGCCGGCCTGACTGCACGGGTGGTTGATGTCGAAGCCTACGCGCTGGAACGTTCGTTCGGCTTGCTGGCCAATCAGTTGGCGGCGTCGAAGGAGCGCCTGGTAGCGGTGGTCGATATCGGCGCAACCATGACCACCCTGAGCGTGCTGCACAAAGGGCGGATCATCTATACCCGCGAACAACTGTTTGGCGGGCGACAACTGACCGAGGAAATCCAGCGTCGCTACAACCTGACCGTTGAACAGGCGGGGCGGGCGAAGAAGCAGGGCGGGCTGCCTGACGACTATGAGCGTGAAGTGTTGCAGCCTTTTCGCGAAGCTCTGGTTCAGCAGGTATCCCGCTCGTTGCAGTTTTTCTTTGCTTCCGGTCAGTACCACTCCGTTGATCAGATCCTTTTGGCAGGCGGGACCGCTTCGGTTCCGGGGCTGGACCAATTGATCGAGCAGCAATTGGGCACGCCGACGCAGGTAGCCAATCCGTTTTTCGAGATGACCCTGAGCAGCAAGGTCAATGCCGCGGCCCTGACCAGCGATGCCCCGGCCATGATGATTGCCTGCGGGCTGGCCCTCAGGAGTTTCGACTGATGGCACGGATCAATCTTTTACCTTGGCGGGAAGAACTGCGCGAGCAACGTCGCAAACGCTTTCTGCTGACTCTGGTCGGCGTGCTGGTGGGATCGGCAGGCGCTGTGCTGATCGCCAATCAGGCCATCGACGGTGCCATCAGCCGTCAGATTGCGCGCAATGATTACATCGGCAAGCAAATTGTCGTGGTCGACGAGCGGATCAAGCAGATCAGTGAGCTCAAGGCTCGCCGTCAGCAACTGGTCGAGCGCATGCGGATCATCCAGGACTTGCAGGGCAACCGGCCGATCAGCGGGCGGATTTTTGATCAGCTGGCGCGAACCCTGCCGGATGGGGTGTATTTCACTGAAGTCAAAATGTCAGGCAAGACCCTGTCGATCACCGGTGCGGCAGAGTCGAACAATCGTGTATCCGATTTGATGCGCAACCTGGATGCCTCCGATTGGTTTGATGCCCCCAGCCTGACCGAGGTGAAAGCGACCACTGCCGGACAACTGGATCAAGCCAACGTCTTTCAGTTGAGCGTGCGGCAGACCCAGCCGGCTGCGGTGGAGGGCGGGAAATGACTCCGTCTGAATGGTTCGAAGGGCTGCGCAAGATCGATATCAACGAACTGGATACGAGCAATATCGGTTCCTGGCCGCCCGCGATCAAGGTGTTGGTGGGTGTGCTGCTGATGGTTCTGGTGTTGTCGCTGGGTTACAGCATGTCCACCAGCGAGCTTGAGAACCAGCTAGATCTCAAGCGTGAGGAAGAGTCGACCCTCAAAGAGCAGTTCGCCACCAAGGCGCACATGGCGGCAAACCTCGAGCTTTACACGCAACAGATGAAAGAGATGGAAAACTCCTTTGGTGTGCTGCTGCGGCAATTGCCCAGTGATACCGAAGTCCCCGGTCTGCTGGAAGACATCACTCGCACCGGTCTGGGCAGTGGCCTGGAATTCGAAGAAATCAAACTGCTGCCGGAGGTGACCCAGCCGTTCTACATCGAATTGCCGATCCAGATTACCGTCACCGGCGCTTATCACGACCTGGCGACGTTCGTCAGCGGTGTAGCCGGTCTGCCGCGCATCGTCACCCTGCACGATTTCGACCTGGCCCCGGCCAACCCTGACGGCGGGCCGAAACTGCGCATGAGCATCCTGGCCAAGACCTACCGCTACAACGACAAAGGGCTGCAGCAATGAGCCTTGTTCGCGGACTTTGCATGGTGATGTTGCTGGTCGTGCTCGGCGGTTGTAACAGTGGCGAAGACTTCAGCGACCTGGACGCCTACATGAACGAAATGCGTCTGCGAGCACCGGGGAAGATTGAACCAACGCCCACATTTCGGTCTTACCCGACATTCACCTACAACGCTGCCAACCTGCGCAGCCCGTTTTCCCGGCAAGTCAGAATCGACCTGGCCGGTCAGAAACACGGGTCGCGCAACGTCAAGCCGGACCCGAACCGGGTCAAGCAGTACCTCGAGGGATTCAATATCGAGCAGTTTGAAATGGTCGGCACAATTTCCAATGCGGCTGGCTCCTTTGCATTGTTACGCGGGGCTGGCGGAGTGCATCGGCTGAAGGTCGGCGATTACCTGGGGCGCAACGAAGGCCGGATAGTCGCCATCAGCAGCGCCCAGGTCGATGTGGTCGAAATCGTCCCGGATGGCCAGGGTGCCTGGCTGGAAAGGCCGCGGACCATCCCTTTGAAAGAGCACTCATAGTGGGATTCGAAAAATGAACAGGATTTTCTCCACCCTCGGAATGTCGCTATGGATAGCGTTGCTGTCGCCGATGGTACAAGCGGCCAACCTCAAAGCGCTCGATGTCGCTGCACTGCCGGGCGACCGCGTCGAGTTGAAGCTGGCGTTCGATGAGCCACCGCCGGCTCCCCATGGGTACACCACTGAGTCGCCAGCACGGATCGCACTCGACCTGCCAGGTGTGGTCAGCCAACTGGCCAGCAAGACTCGTGACCTGGGGGCGGGTAACGCCCGCAGCGCAACCGTGGTCGAGGCCAAGGATCGTACGCGGCTGATCATCAATTTGACCCAGCTGACGCCGTACGACACCCGAATCGAAGGCAATAATCTGTTTGTAGTGGTTGGGCAGGGTGGCAAAAGCGCGACTCGCAGGCCGGTTGCCACTACCACTGCCGCCCCGACCCCGGCACGCCCGGTTGCGACGGCAAGCAAAGCCATACGCGGAGTGGATTTTCAGCGTGGCACGCAAGGAGAAGGCAATGTAGTGATTGATCTGTCGGACCCTTCCATTGCGCCCGACATACAGGAGCGCGAGGGCAAGATCATTCTCGGTTTCGCCAGGACCCGTCTGCCCGAACCGTTGCGAGTACGCCTGGACGTCAAGGATTTCGCCACGCCTGTGCAGTTCGTCAATGCCAATGTCACCGGCGACAGAGCCACCATCACCATCGAGCCCAGCGGCGCCTTCGATTATTCGACTTACCAGACCGACAACAAGCTGACCGTCAGCATCCGCCCGATGACCGTCGACGACCTGCAAAAGCGCAATGCCGACCGCTACGCCTACAGCGGCGAAAAGCTCTCGCTGAATTTCCAGGACATCGATGTGCGCTCGGTACTGCAATTGATCGCCGATTTCACCAATCTCAATCTGGTGGCCAGTGACACGGTGCAGGGTGGCATCACATTGCGCCTGCAAAACGTGCCTTGGGACCAGGCGCTGGACCTGGTGTTGAAGACCAAGGGGCTGGACAAGCGCAAGATTGGTAACGTCCTGTTGGTGGCGCCGGCCGATGAAATCGCCGCAAGAGAGCGTCAGGAACTGGAGTCGCAGAAACAGATCGCCGATCTGGCACCGCTGCGGCGGGAGCTGCTTCAGGTCAATTACGCCAAGGCAGCCGATATCTCGAAGCTGTTCCAGTCGGTAACAAGTGCCGAAGCGAAGGTCGACGAGCGGGGGTCGATCACTGTCGATGAGCGCACCAATAACATCATTGCCTACCAGACACAGGATCGGCTCGACGAGTTGCGGCGGATCGTGGCGCAACTGGATATTCCGGTGCGCCAGGTGATGATCGAGGCGCGAATCGTCGAAGCCAACGTCGATTACGACAAGAGTCTTGGCGTGCGCTGGGGTGGCTCGATCCAGAATAAAGGCAACTGGAATACTTCGGGGGTCAGCAATGGTGCCAATTCGTCATCGACCATCGGTACACCGGGTAGCACCAGCACCAACTCGCCGTTCGTCGATTTGGGGGCGGTCAACAATACCTCGGGTATCGGCATTGCCTTCATCACCGACAATGTCCTCCTGGACCTTGAACTGACAGCCATGGAGAAAACCGGTAACGGCGAAATTGTCTCGCAGCCCAAGGTGGTCACGTCCGACAAGGAAACGGCGAAGATCCTCAAGGGCACCGAGATTCCTTACCAGGAAGCCAGTTCCAGCGGCGCCACTTCCGTGTCGTTCAAGGAGGCTTCGCTGTCGCTGGAAGTAACGCCGCAAATCACGCCGGATAACCGGATCATCATGGAAGTGAAGGTCACCAAGGACGAGCCGGACTACCTCAACAAAGTCCAGGATGTGCCGCCGATCAAGAAAAACGAAGTCAACGCCAAGGTCCTGGTCAACGACGGGGAGACCATCGTTATTGGCGGCGTTTTCTCAAATACTCAGAGCAAGGTTGTAGATAAGGTGCCATTTCTTGGCGATGTGCCGTATCTTGGCCGCCTTTTCCGGCGTGACGTGGTTTCGGAGAAAAAATCCGAGCTGTTGGTGTTTCTCACTCCGCGTATCATGAATAACCAGGCGATTGCTGTGAGTCGTTGATTCTGTGCGAAATTTGATTCTTGTAGGACCGATGGGCGCTGGAAAAAGCACCATCGGCCGGTTGCTGGCCAAAGAGCTGCGCTTGCCATTCAAAGATTCCGATAAGGAAATTGAATTACGCACGGGCGCCAATATCCCATGGATCTTCGATAAAGAAGGCGAACCGGGCTTTCGCGATCGCGAGCAGGCAATGATTGCCGAACTATGCGATTACGACGGCGTGGTGCTGGCGACCGGTGGTGGCGCAGTCATGCGCGAAGCCAATCGTCGGGCACTGCACGCCGGCGGACGCGTGGTTTATCTGCATGCTTCCGTTGAGCAGCAGGTCGGGCGCACTTCGCGTGACCGCAATCGCCCTTTGCTGCGCACCGCCGATCCGGCCAAGACCCTTCGGGATCTGCTGGCGATCCGCGATCCGCTCTATCGGGAAATCGCCGATCTGGTGGTGGAAACCGATGAGCGGCCACCGCGAATGGTCGTGCTCGATATTCTGGAGCGTCTGCAGCAATTGCCGCCCCGTTAAAGCGCTGCACGAAATGCGCTATCCTCGGCGTCCTGCCATGACCGCAATCGGTTGTGGCGGATGGCTACCGGACGGCGTCAGACCAGCAGGGGCCGTGGACATTCGTTAATTCAAGGCAGGACGCCTGATTCCATCTTCACTGTGGGGACACATGCAGACACTCAAGGTCGATCTAGGCGAGCGCAGCTACCCGATTCATATTGGCGAAGGTTTGTTGGATCAGCCTGAGCTGCTGGCCCCGCATATTCGCGGGCGGCAAGTGGCGATCATTTCCAACGAAACCGTTGCGCCGCTCTATCTCGAACGTCTGACCCGCAGTCTGGCGCAGTTCTCGGTGATTTCCGTGGTGCTGCCCGATGGCGAAGCCTTCAAGACCTGGGAAACCCTGCAACTGATTTTCGACGGTCTGTTGACCGCCCGGCACGATCGCCGCACCACGGTGATTGCCCTTGGCGGCGGCGTTATCGGTGACATGGCCGGTTTTGCCGCGGCCTGCTATCAGCGTGGTGTCGATTTCATACAGGTCCCGACCACGCTGTTGTCGCAAGTAGATTCTTCCGTGGGTGGCAAGACCGGAATCAACCACCCGCTGGGCAAGAACATGGTCGGCGCCTTTTATCAGCCGAACGTCGTGCTGATCGACACGACCTCGCTCAATACCCTGCCGGCCCGCGAACTGTCCGCCGGTCTGGCGGAAGTCATCAAGTACGGTCTGATCTGCGATGAGCCATTCCTGACCTGGCTCGAAGACAATGTCGATCGCCTGCGCAACCTGGATCAGCAAGCCCTGACCTACGCCATCGAGCGCTCTTGCGCGGCCAAGGCAGCGGTGGTCGGTGCCGACGAGAAAGAGACCGGTGTGCGAGCCACGCTCAACCTCGGCCACACCTTCGGTCATGCCATCGAAACCCACATGGGCTATGGTGTCTGGCTGCATGGCGAGGCTGTGGCTGCCGGCACCGTGATGGCGCTAGAGATGTCCTCGCGCCTGGGCTGGATCAGCGAGCAGGAGCGTGATCGCGGCATTCGGCTGTTCCAGCGCGCCGGGTTGCCGGTCATTCCGCCTGAAGAGATGACGCCAGCCAATTTCCTCGAACACATGGCAATTGATAAAAAAGTGATCGACGGTCGTTTGCGCCTGGTGCTGCTGCGCCACATGGGCGAAGCGGTGGTGACCGACGATTATCCGAAAGAGGTTCTACAGGCCACGCTGGGAGCGGATTACCGCGCCCTGGCTCAGCTTAAAGGTTAATAAGAACGCGATGACTAGTTTGCATGCCGACGAGGCTTTCCTCGGCCATTACCAGTTGAGTCATGACCCTTTCGCTCCACGGGTGCCTGGCTTCAAGTTTTTCCCGGCCCAGCGCAAACCCGTGCTGGGGCAGTTGCATCATCTGGCGCGCTATAGCCAGTTGCTGCTGGTGGTCACAGGCCCACAAGGCAGCGGCAAGACCCTGCTGCGTCAGGCCCTGGTGGCCAGCACCAACAAACAATCGGTGCAGAGCGTGGTGGTTTCCGCCCGTGGCGCCGGCGATGCGGCTGGCGTACTGCGGCAGGTGGCCCAGGCACTGGACGTTGCCCAGGCCGAGATCGGCGCAATCCTGGCTCAGGTGGTGCAACTGGCACTCACCGGTCAGGAAGTCTATCTGCTGGTGGACGATGCTGAGCAGCTCGACGAATCCGCGCTCGAAGCGTTGATGGCGCTGGGTGCCGGTGCACCGGAAGGTCGCCCGCACGTGTTCCTGTTTGGCGAGTCGTCGATGATTGCTCAACTGGAGCAGTTGAGCCTCGAGGAAGAGCGCTTCCACGTCATCGAGTTACAGCCGTACACCGAAGAAGAGACCCGCGAATATCTGGATCAGCGCCTCGAAGGTGCAGGTCGGGGTATAGAACTTTTCACCGCAGATCAGATCTCTGATATTCACGAAAGCTCCGAGGGTTGGCCTGGCAATATCAACCAGGTTGCCCGCGATGCAATGATCGAAGCCATGATTGCCAGCCGCTCAGCGGTGAAGCGTCCAAGTATGGGGTTCAATATGCCGAAGAAACACGTATTGGCGATTTCCGCCGTCGTCGTGGTCGCGGTAGCCGCCGCCTGGTTGATGCCAGGTCGCAGCAAAGCACCGACCACCGGTGCTCCGGCCAACGAGCAGGCGCAATTGCCGCTCGGCCAGGGCGCGCCTCAGGCGAACGGCGGCGCACCAGCCGTCGAATTCGCCGGCAATACGCAGCCGATGCCGCTGCCGTTGGTCGGTAATTCGCAGCCTGTCATGCGTGGTCCTCTGGCCGAAGCAGCGGGCGGTATTACCGAAGGTGACGATGGCGTTCCGCTCGAGGGCTCCAGCGAGACACCGCCGACCGTAACTACCACTGCGCCGCCTGCGGGCGTTCCGGCCGGGCCTGCGCCGACTCCTGCGGCCAAGCCGGTTCCGGCCCCGACGCAGGTCGCTACCGCCAAGCCTGCACCGGTTCCGGCGCCAGCCGCCAAGCCTGCTCCAGCTCCGGCCAAGCCGGCGGTCGCCGCAGCCAAGCCTGCCGAAAAACCAGCCGCCGCCACCAAGGCTGCCGGAGGTACCTGGTACGCCGGTCAGGCGCCGAGTAATTATGTGGTGCAAATCCTCGGTACCAGCTCCGAAACGGCCGCACAAAGCTTCGTCAAGGAGCAGGGCGGTGAATACCGTTATTTCAAGAAGGTCCTCAACGGCAAGCCACTTTATGTGATCACCTACGGCAACTTCGCCAGTCGTGATGCAGCCGTTTCAGCCATCAAGGCCTTGCCAGCGAAGGTTCAGGCTGGTAAACCTTGGCCTCGCACTGTCGCCAGCGTCCAACAGGAACTGGCAACAACTCGCTGAAGATTCGGCGGCCTTACCCAGGCCGCCTCTCCAAGCACCTCAAAATTTCTGCAAGCGCGCGCTGGCCCCACAGGCCGCGTGCCTTGTGGTGTCTGCGTCACAGTAGTCTTTGAGTCGTTGCGGTCAGAATTAAAAAAGTTTTGACTAGCACAGCAGATCGCTTTAAACCTTTCATGAATGCGACATAGATTTGCGACATTTCGTCGTCAAATTTGTGAGCCTCCGTGTCGGTGTGTACAATGACCTCCCTTTTGCCCCCGCAAAGCTGGCGTACGTCCAGCGTGGAAGGTAAGTGGTTGAATTGAAAAGAAATTTGCCTCGATAAGGGGCAGCCTGGTGAGAAAGTGTCTATGAAAGCAGGTCTGTACCAACCCGATGAATTCAAGGATAACTGCGGTTTCGGCCTGATAGCCCATATGCAGGGCGAGC
>NZ_RCNW01000114.1:55807-61317 GCF_004307605.1 Pseudomonas sp. Sample_24 | reverse complement strand
GATGAATTCAAGGATAACTGCGGTTTCGGCCTGATAGCCCATATGCAGGGCGAGCCCAGTCATACCCTTTTGCAAACGGCCATCGAGGCCCTGACCTGCATGACCCACCGCGGTGGGATTAATGCCGACGGCAAGACCGGTGACGGTTGCGGTCTGCTGATTCAAAAGCCTGACGTGTTCCTGCGAGCCATCGCCCAGGAAACGTTTGGCGTCGAACTGCCCAAGCAATATGCCGTGGGCATGGTCTTTTTCAACCAGGACCCGGTCAAGGCCGAAGCCGCTCGCGAGAACATGAACCGCGAGATCCTTGCCGCCGGCCTGCAGCTCGTCGGCTGGCGCAAAGTGCCGATCGACACCAGCGTCCTCGGGCGCCTGGCCCTCGAGCGTCTGCCGCAGATCGAGCAGGTATTCATCGGCGGTGAAGGCCTGAGCGATCAGGACATGGCCGTCAAGCTGTTCACTTCCCGTCGCAAGTCGTCCGTGGCCAACGCTGCTGACACCGACCATTACGTGTGCAGCTTTTCGCACAAGACCATCATTTATAAAGGCCTGATGATGCCGGCGGATTTGACCGCCTTCTATCCAGACCTGAGCGACCAGCGCCTGCAAACCGCAATCTGCGTGTTCCACCAGCGCTTCTCCACCAACACCCTGCCGAAATGGCCGCTGGCTCAACCGTTCCGCTTCCTGGCGCACAACGGCGAGATCAACACCATCACCGGCAACCGCAACTGGGCCGTGGCTCGTCGCACCAAGTTCACCAACGATCTGATGGACCTGGAAGAGCTCGGTCCGCTGGTCAACCGCGTGGGTTCCGACTCCTCGAGCATGGACAACATGCTGGAGCTGATGGTCACCGGTGGCATCGATCTGTTCCGTGGCGTGCGGATGATCATTCCGCCAGCGTGGCAGAACGTCGAAACCATGGACCCGGATCTGCGTGCGTTCTACGAGTACAACTCGATGCACATGGAACCGTGGGACGGCCCGGCCGGCGTGGTAATGACCGACGGTCGCTACGCGGTGTGCCTGCTCGACCGTAACGGTCTGCGTCCGGCGCGTTGGGTCACCACCAAGAACGGTTTCATTACCCTGGCCTCGGAAATCGGTGTCTGGAACTACCAGCCTGAAGACGTGATCGCCAAGGGCCGCGTGGGCCCGGGCCAGATCTTTGCCGTGGACACCGAAACCGGGCAGATCCTCGATACCGATGCGATCGACAACCGTCTGAAATCCCGTCATCCGTACAAGCAATGGCTGCGCAAGAATGCCCTGCGCATCCAGGCGACCATGGAAGACAACGACCACGGATCGGCGTTCTACGACGTCGATCAGCTCAAGCAATACATGAAGATGTACCAGGTCACGTTCGAAGAGCGCGATCAGGTGCTGCGTCCGCTCGGGGAGCAGGGCTACGAAGCCGTGGGCTCGATGGGCGACGATACGCCGATGGCCGTGCTGTCCCAGCGCGTGCGCACGCCGTACGACTATTTCCGCCAGCAGTTCGCGCAGGTCACCAACCCGCCGATCGACCCGCTGCGTGAAGCGATCGTCATGTCGCTGGAGATCTGCCTCGGCGCCGAACGCAACATCTTCCAGGAGTCGCCGGAACACGCCTCGCGCGTGATCCTCAGCTCGCCGGTCATTTCCCCGGCCAAATGGCGCTCGCTGATGAACCTCGATCGCCCAGGCTTCGAGCGCGCGATCATCGACCTTAACTACGATGAGAGCGTCGGCCTCGAAGCGGCGATCCGCAACGTCGCCGATCAGGCTGAAGAAGCCGTGCGCGCCGGTCGTACCCAGGTCGTGCTGAGCGACCGTCACATTGCCCCGGGCAAGTTGCCGATCCACGCGTCCCTGGCCACCGGCGCGGTGCACCACCGCCTGACCGAAAAAGGCCTGCGTTGCGACTCCAACATCCTCGTGGAAACCGCGACCGCTCGCGATCCGCATCACTTCGCCGTATTGATCGGTTTCGGTGCTTCTGCCGTTTATCCGTTCCTGGCCTACGAAGTGCTGGGTGACCTGATCCGTACCGGTGAAGTGCTGGGCGACCTCTATGAGGTGTTCAAGAATTACCGTAAAGGCATCACCAAGGGCTTGCTGAAGATCCTGTCGAAGATGGGCATCTCGACCATTACTTCGTACCGTGGTGCGCAGTTGTTCGAGGCCATCGGCCTGTCCGAGGAAGTCTGCAACCTGAGCTTCCGTGGCGTGCCAAGCCGCATCAAGGGTGCGCGCTTCGTCGACATCGAAGCCGAGCAGAAGGCCCTGGCCGCCGAAGCCTGGAGCCCGCGCAAGCCGATCCAGCAGGGCGGTTTGCTGAAGTTCGTCCACGGTGGCGAATACCACGCGTACAACCCTGACGTGGTCAACACCCTGCAAGCTGCCGTGCAACAGGGCGATTACAGCAAGTTCAAGGAATACACCTCGCTGGTGGATAACCGCCCGGTGTCGATGATCCGCGACCTGCTGAAAGTCAAAACCCTCGACACACCTCTGGACATGAGTGAGATCGAGCCGCTGGAATCGGTGCTCAAGCGCTTCGACTCCGCCGGTATCTCGCTGGGCGCACTGTCGCCGGAAGCTCACGAAGCCCTGGCCGAAGCCATGAACCGCCTCGGTGCGCGCTCCAACTCCGGCGAAGGCGGCGAAGACCCGGCACGCTACGGCACCATCAAGAGCTCGAAAATCAAGCAGGTGGCGACGGGCCGTTTTGGTGTGACCCCGGAATACCTGGTCAACGCCGAAGTGCTGCAGATCAAGGTCGCTCAAGGCGCCAAGCCGGGCGAAGGTGGTCAGTTGCCAGGCGGCAAGGTCAACGGCCTGATCGCCAAGCTGCGTTATGCAGTGCCGGGCGTGACCCTGATTTCGCCACCGCCGCACCACGACATCTACTCCATCGAAGACTTGTCGCAGCTGATTTTCGACCTGAAACAAGTCAACCCGAAGGCGCTGGTTTCGGTGAAGCTGGTAGCGGAAGCGGGCGTTGGCACCATCGCCGCCGGTGTGGCCAAGGCCTACGCGGACTTGATCACCATCTCCGGCTACGACGGCGGCACCGGCGCATCGCCGCTGACCTCGATCAAGTACGCGGGTGCCCCGTGGGAGCTCGGTCTGGCCGAAACCCATCAGACCCTGCGCGGCAACGACCTGCGCGGCAAGGTTCGGGTGCAGACCGACGGTGGCCTGAAAACCGGCCTCGACGTGATCAAGGCAGCGATCCTCGGCGCTGAAAGCTTCGGCTTCGGCACCGCGCCAATGATCGCCCTGGGCTGCAAATACCTGCGCATCTGCCACCTGAACAACTGCGCCACCGGCGTCGCGACCCAGAACGAAAAACTGCGCAAGGACCACTACATCGGTACCGTCGACATGGTGGTGAATTTCTTCACCTACGTCGCCGAAGAAACCCGTGAGTGGCTGGCCAAGCTGGGCGTGCGCTCCCTCGAAGAGCTGATCGGTCGTACCGATCTGCTGGAAGTCCTCGAAGGCCAGACCGCCAAGCAGCATCACCTGGACCTGACCCCGTTGCTGGGCAGCGACCATGTGCCAGCGGACAAGCCGCAGTTCTGTGGCGTAGACCGCAACCCGCCGTTCGACAAAGGCCTGCTGGCCGAGAAAATGGTCGAGATGGCTGCTTCGGCGATCAACGACCTGAGCGGTGCCGAGTTCGACCTGGATATCTGCAACTGCGACCGTTCCATCGGCGCGCGGATCTCCGGCGAAATCGCTCGCAAGCATGGCAACCAGGGCATGGCGAATGCGCCGATCACCTTCCGCTTCAAGGGTACTGCGGGCCAGAGCTTCGGCGTATGGAACGCCGGCGGCCTGAACCTGTACCTGGAAGGCGACGCCAACGATTATGTCGGCAAGGGCATGACCGGCGGCAAGCTGGTCATCGTTCCGCCCAAGGGCAGCGTCTACAAGACCCAGGACAGTGCCATCATCGGCAACACCTGCCTGTACGGCGCCACCGGGGGCAAGCTGTTCGCCGCCGGCACCGCAGGCGAGCGTTTTGCTGTGCGTAACTCCGGTGCCCACACCGTGGTGGAAGGCACTGGCGATCACTGCTGCGAGTACATGACCGGTGGTTTCGTCTGCGTACTGGGCAAGACCGGTTACAACTTCGGCTCTGGCATGACCGGCGGTTTCGCCTACGTGCTCGACCAGGACAACACCTTCGTTGACCGGGTCAACCACGAACTGGTGGAAATCCAGCGGATCAGCGGCGAGGCGATGGAAGCCTACCGCAGCCATTTGCAACGCGTGCTGAACGAGTACGTCGAGGAAACCGACAGCGAGTGGGGTCGTGAACTCGCGGAAAACCTCGATGACTACCTGCGCCGTTTCTGGTTGGTCAAGCCCAAGGCTGCCAGCTTGAAAACCCTGCTTTCCAGCACTCGTGCCAACCCGCAGTGATATGCGCCTGAAGAGTTTGATGAGGTTTTAACAATGGCTGAACGTCTGAATAACGACTTCCAGTTCATCGATGTCGGGCGCAAGGATCCGAAGAAGAAACTGTTGCGTCAACGCAAGAAAGAGTTCGTCGAAATCTACGAACCGTTCAAACCCCAGCAGTCGGCCGATCAGGCCCACCGCTGCCTGGGTTGTGGCAACCCGTATTGCGAATGGAAGTGCCCGGTGCACAACTTCATTCCCAACTGGCTCAAATTGGTGGCCGAGGGCAACATCCTCCAGGCCGCCGAGTTGTCGCACCAGACCAACACCCTGCCGGAAGTCTGCGGCCGGGTGTGCCCGCAAGACCGTCTGTGCGAGGGTGCCTGCACCCTCAACGACGGTTTCGGCGCGGTGACCATCGGTTCGGTCGAGAAATACATCACCGACACCGCGTTCGCCATGGGCTGGCGCCCGGACATGTCCAAGGTCAAGCCGACCGGCAAGCGTGTCGCGATCATCGGCGCAGGCCCTGCTGGCCTGGGCTGTGCGGACGTGCTGGTACGTGGCGGCGTGACCCCGGTGGTGTTCGACAAGAACCCGGAAATCGGCGGTCTGCTGACTTTCGGCATCCCCGAGTTCAAGCTGGAAAAGACCGTGCTGAGCAATCGCCGCGAAGTCTTCACCGGCATGGGCATCGAGTTCCGCCTGAACACCGAAGTGGGCAAGGACGTGACCATCGAGCAACTGCTCGAAGAATACGATGCGGTATTCATGGGCATGGGCACCTACACCTACATGAAGGGCGGCTTTGCCGGGGAAGACCTGCCGGGCGTGTACGACGCGCTGGACTTCCTGATCGCCAACGTCAACCGCAACCTGGGCTTTGAAAAGTCGCCGGAAGATTTCGTCGACATGAAAGGCAAGAAAGTCGTGGTACTTGGCGGTGGCGACACGGCGATGGACTGCAACCGTACCTCGATCCGCCAGGGCGCCAAGTCGGTGACCTGTGCTTATCGTCGTGACGAAGCGAACATGCCAGGCTCGCGCAAAGAGGTGAAGAACGCCAAGGAAGAAGGCGTGAAATTCCTCTACAACCGCCAGCCGATCGC